>NZ_CEVIVD010000005.1:32062-35021 GCF_982290655.1 Protofrankia sp. CiP1_Cm_nod3 | reverse complement strand
GTGCCCGGGAAACCCCGCTGCCATGGCCGGCAGCCCGCGCTCCCACGGCCTGGGACCTGCGCCATCCCGACGCGATGGCACGGATAGTGATGGGAACGTGACGATCTGCGGGCGGTGGCACGCGAAGAACCATGAAGAACGGCTAGTTACCGTACGTTACGAGCTGGTTGCTCCTGTCCTCTCCTGCTCTCGGTCGTTCCCCGTCAGGCCAGCGGTGTTCCCCCGGGGGTCTTGGCCGGCCCCGCGCTCCTGGCGGGCGCGGGCGACTTGCGGGCGGCCGAGGCGGAACCGTTCGTCTCCGTCCCTCCCGTCGCCTCCGCCCGTCCCGCCGGCTTCCCGGCAAGCGCGGGCTGCTGGGCGGCCGCCTCCGGCGCCGCCACCGCCGGAGCGCCCGCCGGGCTCGCGGCCGCGCGGAAGCTCGCCCTGGGGTCAGCGAAGGATCCCAGCGAGACGATCTCCCGCCGGAAGAACAGCGACAGCGTCCAGTCCGCGAGCACCCGCGCCTTGCGGTTGAAGGTCGGCACCCGGCTGAGGTGGTAGGTACGGTGCATCAGCCACGCGGGCCAGCCGCGCAGCTTCATCCCGTACACGTCCGCCACGCCCTTGTGCAGGCCGAGCGACGCGACGCTCCCGGCGTACTTGTGCTCGTACGGCGCGATCGGCTCGGCGCGGAGATCGGCGAGAATGTTGTCCGCCAGCACCTTGGCCTGACGGACGGCGTGCTGGGCGGACGGACCGGTCGTCGCGCCCTCCCCCTTGGTGAGGTCGGGCACCGCGGCGCAGTCACCCGCCGTCCATGCCTGCTCGACGCCGTCCACCTGCAGGAAAGCGGTCGCCCTGATCCGGCCCCGCTCGTCGAGCGGGAGATCGGTGTTGGCGAGCAGCGGATGGGCCTTGACCCCGGCGGTCCAGACGATGGTCTCGGCGTCGAACTCCTCACCGCTGTCGAGCACCACATGACCGTCCACAAGGCTTTTCACCCGGGTATTGATTTTCATCTCGATACCACGGTGCTCAAGCTGCTTCAACGTGTACAGGCCCATCGCCGGCGAAACCTCCGGCAGCACCCGCCCGCTCGCCTCCACCATCACCCAGCGCATGTCCGACGGCGACAGCTCAGGATAGAACCTGCAGGCGTCCCGGGCCATGTCCTCAAGCTCGGCTATCGCCTCGATACCCGCGAACCCGCCGCCGATGAATACAAATGTCAGCGCGCGGCGCCGGAGCTGCGGGTCGGTACTGGACGCCGCGACGTCCATTCGTTCGATGACCTTGTTCCGAATGTGGATCGCCTCGGCCACGCTCTTGAAGCCGATGCCCAGCTCCGCGAGACCCGGGATGGGCAGCGTCCGGGCGACCGACCCGGGACAGGCGACCAGGATGTCGTAGTGGAGCTCATGCGGCGCGCCCTGATTTGGCGCAATATAGGCGACCCGCTGGGCATGGTTGACCCCGGTCACGCTGCCGCTGACCACACGGCAACCATTCAGCACCCTACGTAGTGGTACGACGACGTGTCGTGGCTCGAGGTTTCCGGCCGCCGCTTCGGGAAGAAACGGCTGATATGTCATGTACGAGTTGGGCTCGACCACCGTCACGGTCGCCTCGCCCTGACGAAGGCGACGCTGAAGACGCAAAGCCGTGTACATACCGACGTAACCGCCACCCACAACAAGGATGTGCGGAGGTTGTCCAAAGCTCATACAAAAAAGGTACTCGCCACCACGCGACCATGCCCCCGGATACGGCGCCGGTGGACGACGGACTCACGTGACGTACAACACGCGGAGATCAACTCGGCGACGTGTACATCGACGGTGGTTCAGTTATTTATCACTGACCGCGCCGCTTACCCTCGCCGCGGCACCGAGCACAGAGTCGATCATCTCGGCGGTGACCCGCCCGGTGAACGTGTTCTGCTGGCTGGGATGGTAGCAGCCGAAGACAACCAGCCCCGCTCGATGTTCGGTGACGCCCCCGTCAGCGCCATCTCGTTCGGTGACGCCTTGCGCTGTGACATCTCGTTCAGTGACATCTCGTTCAGTGACATCTCGTTGGGAGACGGCTTCTCCAGATGCGGCTTCTCCAGATGCGGCTTCCGCGGAGGCGGCTCGCCGCACCGGGCCGGCCGGCGGGCGTGTGGGGCCCGGCGCGGGAACATCCGCGAGAACGACCCGACGGCCGTGCCCGAACGCCGGCCGTGGCGACGGCAGCGGATGACCGGCCCGCTCCAGCGCGGGCCACAGCGCCGTCCAGGCGAACCCGCCGAGCACGACGACCGCACGCAGCGTCGGCCGCAACAGTTCAAGATCGCGAATCAGCCATCCCCGGCAGGTGTCCCGTTCCAGGGTGGTCGGCTTGTTCGCCGGTGGGGCGCAGCGCACCGCGGCCACGATACGAGTGGAGATCAGACGCTGGCCGTCACCGGCCGACACCGAGGTCGGCAACCGCGCAAGCCCGACCCGGTGCAGGGAGGCGAACAGCCAGTCACCGCTGCGGTCCCCTGTGAAGATCCGTCCAGTGCGGTTGCCGCCGTGCGCCGCCGGTGCCAGACCGACGACGAGCACCCGGGCGTCCTCGGGGCCGAAGGACGGGACCGGCCGCCCCCAGTAACGCTCCCGCGCGAAAGCGGCCCGCCGCTGCCGGGCGACCTCCTCCCGCCAGCCCACCAGCCGGGGACAGGCCCGGCACACCGACATCCTGGCGTCGAGCTCGGCGGTGTCGCCCGCGGAGACAGCGAGCCGCCCGACATCACCCGGCGTGACCGCTACCGGGGTCACCGCCGAGGCGGGATCCCCCGGCCAGCCCGACCCCGGCGCGACCGGACGCCGGTCGCCGACACCACCGACACCGCCCTCGCCACCCTCGCCACCCTCGCCACCAGCGGATCCACCGTCGGCATCAGCGAGGCCAGCAGCACCACCAGCGAAACGAGCGGCATCGTCGGCATCGTCGGCAT
>NZ_CEVIVD010000005.1:24199-31505 GCF_982290655.1 Protofrankia sp. CiP1_Cm_nod3 | reverse complement strand
CGCCACCAGCGGCTGTGCCGGCGCCACCAGCGGCTGTGCCGGCTCCGGCGGCGGCACCGTCGACCGCGGCGTCAAGGACCCATACGGCGTCATGGAGTTCACCCATCGCACCCCGAGCCTAGAACGCCGGTCAAGTAACGCGGATCCCATCCACGACCACCCGCGCAGGCCATGATCCAGGAGAGTTTGTCGTTGTGTACGCTTTTTGGCCGCAAAAGCGTACACAACGACAAAATTACGCCGATCTTCTCTGGTGGCCGACGTCCATCGAAGCGTGCCATCGTTCAGGAGGGATACGTATGGTTACCTGACCGGCGCTCCAGAGCCTCAGCCAGACACCGCGAGCCCGGCCCGGAATCGATCAAGAACTAGTGATCGGATATCAACGGATCACGGGAACACGTGGCTGCTGTAGAAGTCCCTCTGTAGACGTCCCTTGGTTCTGTCTGTCAAGCGGCGGTGGCCCGTGATCCGGCCGCGGTGGCCCGTGGGCCTCGGTCAGGCCGGCGGTGGGTGTGCGCGGGCGAGGTGGTCACGGGGCGAGCAGCGACAGGGCGATACCATCGAGGATGTCGTGCTCGCTCGCGATCACGCTGGTCGCGCCGACCCGCTCGACCAGCGTCCGCAGCACCAGAGCCCCCGCAACGATCACGTCCACCCGGCCGGGATGCATCACCGGGAGAGCCGCTCGTTGCGCGTGCGACATCGTCGCCAACCGGTCGGCCACCGCGGCGACGTCCGACGCAGCCGTCACGGAAAGGTGAATCCGGTCGGGGTCGTAGCCGGGCAGGTCCGCGGCGAGGGCGGCCACCGTCGTCACCGTCCCGGCGACCCCGACGAGGGTCGCGGCCGAGCGGATGGCCACGGTCCGCTCGGCCAGGTCGAACGCCGCGTGGGCGTCGGCGACCACCGCCGCGAGCTGCGCGGGCGTGGGCGGGTCGTCGTGCAGGTGCCGTTCGGCCAGCCGCACGCAGCCGACGTTCACCGACTTCGCCGCGTGCACCCGTGCGGCGTCCCCGAGAACCAGCTCGGTCGACCCGCCGCCGATGTCGGCCACGACGAACGGCTCGGGATGGCCGCGCAGCTCACCGGTGGCACCGGCGTAGGACAGCGCGGCCTCCTCGTCACCGGTGATCACCTCCGGTTCGACGCCGAGGATCGCGCGGACGCCCGCCACCAGGGCGTCCCGGTTGCGGGCGTCCCTGGTCGCGCTGGTGGCGACCATCCGCACCCTGGACGCGCCGAGCCGGTCGATCTCCACGGCGTATGCGCGCAGCGCCGCGAACGTCCGCGCCAGCGCCTCGGGGGACAGCTCGCCGGTACGGTCGACGCCGGCGCCCAGCCGGACGATCTCCATGCGACGGGCCAGGTCCCGCAGCCGGGGGGCCGCGGCGGCCGCTCGCCGGCCGCCCGTGCCGCCCGTGCCGCCCGTGCCGCCCGTGCCGCCCGTGCCGCCCGTGCCCTCGGCATGATCCGCGCTGGGGCCCGGGCGACCACCCGGCGCGGGGCCGGCGTCGGCGCCGCTCGCCGTCTCGGCGACGAGCAGCCGGATCGAGTTGGTGCCGCAGTCGACGGCCGCCACCCGGGTCACGACGATCCCCCATCTTGTGCGCGGCCGGCATCCGGGCCGCCGCCAGCTGCCCGGCCGGATCCGTTCTCCGGGCCGGAACCGCCCTGCTGGACGGAACCGCTCTCCTCCCGGCCGGGACCGCCCTGCCCGCCGGAACCACTCTCCTGGACGGAACCGCTCTGCTGGGCGGGGCCGGTGACGCACGAGCCGGCGGCCACGCACGGCCCGCGGACGCCCCAGTCCGCCAGCAGGGCCAGTGCCTCGTCACCGAACGGGTTCACCCCCGGTCCGGCGGCCAGGCTGTGCGCGACCAGCACGTGCAGGCACTTCACCCTGGTCGGCATGCCGCCCGCGCCCGGCGCGCCGGGCAGCTCGGCCAGGGCGTCCCGGCGGGCCAGGTAGTCGCGGTGCGCCGCCTGGTAGCGGCGGGAAAGATCGCCGTCGCGGTTGGCGGCGAGCCGCTCGGTCATCTCCCGCATCAGGCCGGACGCCTCCAGCCGCCCGATCGCCGACGCCGCCCGCGGACAGGTCAGGTAGTACAGCGTGGGGAACGGCGTCCCGTCGGCCAGCCTCGGCCAGGTCTCGACGACGTCCGGCAGGCCGCAGGAACATCGGTGGGCGACCCGGCGCATCGCCCGCGGCCGCCGGCCGAGCTGCCGCGCAACGACCTCGACAACCTCGGCGGCCGCACTGGCCTCGGTGTCACCACCGGCCTCGGTGGTCCTGTTGGCTCTGGCAGGCGTGCCAGAATCAGCGGCCGTGCTGGAACCAGTCGCTGTGCCAGCACCGGTGGCCGTGTCAGGCGGCACGTCAACGGTGTCTGCCGAGCCGGTGATGGTGCCTGCCGAGCCCGCGACGGCCGCGACGGGTGCGCCGGCGCCCCGACGAGCGGTCATCGCGCGGTGGCCGAGGGAGCCGGGGCCGGGCTCGGAGCCGGGCTCGGAGCCGGGGTCGGGGTGACCGACGTCGCCGGCACCAGATAGGCCTTCTCCCCGGGCCGGGTGTAGTGCAGCCTGACCCGGGCCTCGTCCTGGGCCCACGCCGGATCGTCGTAGCCGGCCACCTTGGTCTTCAGCGCCTCCACCCGTTCGCGTTGTTCGGCGTTGTGCGCCGCGAGCTCGTCGATCTGGCTGCGCTGCCGCAGGTAGAGCCGCAGCGGATAGGCCAGCGTCAGCACGAGCACGCAGATCACCACCAGCAGCAGGGTCATCCGGGTGGTGAACGGTGTGCGGCGCGCCACCGGTGTCACCCGGCGGTCGGTGAAAAGCGGGGAAAGGCCCCCGCCCCGGCATATCGGGCGGCCTCGTCGAGCTCGTCCTCGATGCGCAGCAGCTGGTTGTACTTGGCGACCCGCTCGCTGCGGGCCGGCGCGCCGGTCTTGATCTGCCCGGCGTCGAGGGCGACCGCGAGGTCGGAGATCGTGGTGTCCTCGGTCTCACCGGACCGGTGGGAGATCATGGACCGGTAGCCGTTACGGTGCGCGAGCGACACCGCGTCCAGGGTCTCGGTGAGCGTGCCGATCTGGTTGACCTTGACGAGCAGGGCGTTGCCGGCCTTCTCGGCAATGCCGCGGGCGAGCCGCTGCGGGTTGGTGACGAACAGGTCGTCACCAACGAGCTGCACCGAGTCGCCGAGACGGGCGGTCAGCTGCACCCAGCCGTCCCAGTCGTCCTCCGCGAGCGGATCCTCGATCGAGACGATCGGGTAGGCCGACACCAGCTCGGCGTAGTAGTCGCTGAGCTCCTGCGCGCTGCGGCGGGCGCCTTCGAAGCGGTAGGCGCCGTCGTCGAAGAACTCCGTCGAGGCCACGTCGAGAGCCAGGGCGATGTCCTCCCCCGGCCGGAAGCCCGCCTTGCCGATGGCCTCCACCAGCAGGTCGAGCGCGGCACGGTTCGCCGGCAGGCTCGGGGCGAACCCGCCCTCGTCGCCGACGGCGGTGGCCAGCCCCTGGGTCTTCAGCACGCTCTTGAGCGCGTGGTAGGTCTCCGCGCCCCAGCGCAGCGCCTCGACGAACGTCGACGCCCCGATCGGGGCGATCATGAACTCCTGGATGTCGACGTTGGTGTCGGCGTGCGCGCCGCCGTTGACGACGTTCAGCAGCGGCACCGGCAGCAGGTGCGCGGCCGGGCCCCCCAGGTAGCGGAACAGCGGCAGGTCGGACGCCTTGGCCGCGGCTTTGGCGACCGCCAGGCTGACCCCGAGCACCGCGTTCGCGCCCAGCGCGGACTTGTCCGGCGTCCCGTCGAGGTCCAGCAGGACCTGGTCGAGGAACCGCTGCTCGGTGGCCTCCAGACCGATGATCTCGGGGCCGATCCGGTCGGCCACGGCAGTCACCGCTTTGCGTACGCCCTTGCCGCCGTAACGGTCGTCGCCGTCACGCAGTTCGACGGCCTCGAACGCCCCAGTGCTCGCGCCGCTGGGCACGGCCGCGCGGCCGAGGGTGCCGTCCTCCAGGACGACCTCGACCTCAACGGTGGGATTGCCCCGCGAGTCAAGGATCTCGCGAGCTCCTACAGCCTCGATGGACGGCACGGGCCTCGACCTCCGGTGTGGCGCGCGTCCGGACGGACACGCCCGACTAGAACGCTACTGTGCGACAGGGCGGGCATCGGCGGCGCCGCCGAAATACGACCCGGCCGAGACTATCGCCACCACGCTCGCGGCACGCACCTTCGGCACGTGTCACCTACGGCCACCCACTGGCCCGGTGCGCGACCGGACGGCCGCGGCCAGTGCCGTGACGAGGAGGTCCGGCCGGGGTCAAGAGGCGATCCGCCCCGCGGACGCCGCCGAAAGCAGGCCGCCCCACCGGGCACCGGGACCCGCCACGACGGGCCTGTCCGCCGCGAGCCCGCCAGCACGGTCCCGCCCGCCGCGGGCCTGTCGCCTCGGCTCCGCCAGCACGGGCATGCCACCACGGCTCCGCCCACGGGCATGCCGCGGGCCTGTCACGACGGGCCTGTCACGGCGAGCCTGTCGCCGCGAGGTGCTGCGGACGACCCGGAAAATTCATGATCATGGGCGGTCGCACTGATGCCGGCCGATTTGAGAAATCGAATGGTCGGACCTTTTTCGGTCGGCCAGGCTCCGGTCGGCCAGGCCTTTCAACCGGAACCGGTCAGGCGGTCAGATGACGAGGCCCAGCGGCGGCATCAGCAGCGGGCCGCCGGCCGGCAGGCCGGCCCGGGCCGCGGCCGCGGCCAGCGGGCCCCAGCCGGCGGCGAACACATCGCCGCCGGCGGGGCGTACGCCCCGCCGGCGACCCGGTGCGCCATCGCCTCCAGCGACGCCTCCAGCAGTGCCGTGCCCGTCAGGGGCCAGCCGGCCGACAGCGGGCCGGCCAGGGGCGCCCCGCCCACGCCAGCGGCCGCCGGGTCCTCGCTCGACCGCGGCGGGCGCAGCCTGTCCGCCAGCGCCAGCTTCGGCAGGACACGCAGCCGCGGGGTGACCGACGCGGGCAGGCCGGCCTTCTCCCAGGCCAGCTCACAGGCCTGGAACAGTCCGCCGAGCACGTCCACCAGGCCACGCTCATGGGCGTCGGCGCCCGTCCACACCCGGCCCCGGGCAACCTCGTGCACCGCCTCCGGCGTCATCCTCCGGCCCGCGGCGACCTTGGTGACGAAGTCCTCGTAGACCCGGTCCAGGAACTCGTCGAGCTTCTTGCGCTCGGCCGGGCTGAACTCCCGCCGTGGGGAGGTCATCAGCGCGTTCTCGCCCCCGGCGACCGCGCCGAAACGCACGCCGATCCTGTCCAGCAGCTCGCGGACGACCTGCTTGCCGCCCAGCACCCCGATGGACCCGGTCAGGGTGCCCGGATGCGCCACGATCGCGTCCGCCCCGAGCGCGACGAAATACCCGCCGGAGGCAGCCACCGACCCCATCGAGACCACCACCGGACGCCCGGTGGCCTGGAACCGTTCGACCTCCCGCCGGATCAGGTCGGAGGCCACGTACGAGCCGCCGGGGCTGTCCACCCGGAACACGGCCGCGGCGACGTCCTCGTCGCGGCCCGCCGCCCGGAAGGCGGCGGTGAGGGCGTCCGAGGCCATGGCCGGGCCCCGCAGCGGCGCGCGCCCGCCGCGGCCGAGCAGCACCGGCCCGGTCCCGTGGATGAGGGCGATCACCTTGCGCCGTTCGGGCCCGCGCCGGAAGGCCTTACCGCCCGGTTCCGCCGGCCGCCCGCCCAGACGGGGCATCGGGACGGGCAGCCGTGACCGGGACGCCTCCCGGCGCTGGGCCGTCCGCTGGTAGTGGGCGAGGTACATCATGATCACGCCGTCGCGCTCGTCCTCGGCCGTGGTGGCCGTACCTCCGGCCAGGACGTCACCTCCGGCCGGAGCGTCCGCGCGGCGCGTTCCCCTGGCCGCGGCGTCCGCGCCGGCCCCGGCCTCGCCGGCGGCACCGGCGGCACCGGCGGCAGAGCCGGCGGCACCGGCGGTAGCAACGGCAGGGGTGGCGGCGCCCGCGGTGCGGCGGGCGTGGGCCCGGGCGGCGGCGTAGACCTCGTCCCGGTAGCCCAGCCGGTCGACCAGGCCGGCCCGGCGGGCCTGCTCGGCCGACAGCGGCGCGTTGTCGATCAGTTCGCGGACCCGCGCCGGGGACAGGCCACGGGCGGCGGCGACACCATCCACGATCATGGACAGGCTGGAGACGACGATCCGCTCGCTGGCCTCCCGGTGCGCGGCGGTGAAATCGCGTTCCACGAAGGTGTTGGCGGCGTTCTTGTACTCGTGGCGCTGCCCGACCTGGATCTCGATGCCGAGCCGGTCCAGGGCGTCGCGCAGGAACGGTGTCTCCAGGGCCACCCCGGTCAGGCCCAGGTCCCCCGGCGGCGCCAGCCAGATCTGGTCGAACGCGCAGGCCAGGTAGTACGGGACGGTCCCGCCGCCGAACTCGCCGAACGCGTCCGCGTAGGCGAAGGCGGTCCCGCCGGCCTCCCGGAAGGCGATGACCGCGTCCCGGATCTCCTGCACCCGCGCCAGCGGCGTCCCGCAGGGGGCGATCCGGGCGATGAGCGTGGACGCCCGGTCGTCCTGCCCGGCCCGGCGCAGCCCGTCCACGATGGTGCGCAGGGACGGGCGGCGCCGCGCCAGAGCCGCGCTCACCGGATCACCAGGTACCCCTTCGACCGGATCCACGGTGAGGTCGAGCTCGAGAAGGATGGGCGCGGACCGCCGCGCATACAGACGACGGACGCCCGCCAGCGCCTCCCGCGCGGTGTCTGCTGCCATGCAGCGAGGCTACGCGCCGCACCTGCCGCCCGACAGCGAGACCACGCGCCACAGGCCATGGCACGGCTTCACCAGTATGGCGGGGAGGGCCGGCCTCCCCGGATGACCAGTCATGGCGGGGAGGGCCGGCCTCCCCGGGTTCATCCGGGTCAAGGTGGGGCGTGTCTCCAGCCGCATGGCCGGAGCCTTCCGGGGTGTGCCTCGACGGGCCGGCTGGCCGTGGGGCGTCAGCTGGTCGGGGTGCCGCTTGCGGCCGGGGCCTGTCGCGGCGCTGCCGGCCAGTGGGCACGCCAGGAGTCGGGGCCGGCGTCCCGGGGGTCCAGACCGGCGGCGCGGATCGCGTCCTCGGTGGCGGCGAGGGTGTCCCGGAAGCGGCGGGCGGACGTCCGCAGCGCGGCCTCCGGGTCGACGCCGGCCTGCCGGGCCAGGGCCACGGCCGCGAACAGCAGGTCGCCGATGATCCGCTCGGGTGTCCCCGGGGCCGCGTCGGCCGCCACGGAGGGCA
>NZ_CEVIVD010000005.1:12851-23789 GCF_982290655.1 Protofrankia sp. CiP1_Cm_nod3 | reverse complement strand
TCGGGGGCGGCCCCGGTGCCGGGTGTCCCCGCGTCGTCCGGGCCGGCGGGCCAGCCGTTGCCCTCGGCTGCGATCCTCGCGTGGAAGAGCACCTGCATGAGCACGTCGCCGAGTTCCTCACGCAGGTCGGCGTGGTTGCCGTCCTCGATCGCCTGGTACGCCTCGTAGGCCTCCTCCAGCAGGTAGGAGGCGAGCGAGGTGTGGGTCTGCTCGGCGTCCCACGGGCAGCCGCCGGGAGCGCGCAGCCGGTCCATCACGGCGACCGCGTCCAGCAGCCTGGCGCCGGGCAGGTCGCGCGACCCCTGGACGGCCGTCACGGTGAGGTCCGCGCCGGCCGCGGCGGCGAGCGCGTCGAGCAGGCCGTGTTCCCCGCCTGGCTCGGCCCCACCGGCCCACAGCGCTCCATCAGCCCCCGGGGTCTCGCCGGCTGGCAGGGTCCCAGCAGCCGGCGCGGCGAGCCACACCACGGGCCGGGACGGGTCGGCATGCGCGCGCCGGCGCAGCGCCTCGGCGGTGACGGCGGCCCGCTGGCCGGCGTCCGCCAGCACTTCGACCGCGATGCCCGCCGCGGCGAGGGCAGCCCGCTGGGGATGGTCGGCCGACCCGCAGCAGACCGTGCCGGCGGCGCGCAGCAGGTCCCAGGCCGCGACGTCGAGCAGTCCGGGCGCGACCCGGGGACTGGTCACGACGACGACGATGCTCGCGGTCACCAGGCCCCCTCGGCCGGCCCGGCCGACCTGGCCGCTCCGGTCACCCCGGGCGGCCAGGCCAGCATGACCGGATCGGTCAGCGCGGCCGGCGGGACTGCTGGCGGGACGGGGACGGTCACTGGGTGAGCGTGAGTCCCGGGCCCAGCGACGGCGCGGGCGCCGGGGTTGTCGCCACCGAGACGGCCGCGGCCACCACCGCGAGCTGGGCGGCGTCCCAGGCGCCGAACCTCGGGTTGATCGAGACCGATTCCCGGGCCGCGGTCTCGCGCAGCTTCGTGTACACGGCCTGGTTGCGCTGGCTCTCGGCCAGCGACCGGACGAGATAGCCCTGCGCCTGGTCGAAGCTCAGCGAGATCTGCTTCTTCTGTCCGCCGAACTTCGCGACGATCTTGTCGTACTCGTCGCGGGCCTGCTTCCTGGTGGCGTCCGTGACCGTGACCGGGGCCAGCTTGTCCGCGATCGCCGACTCCAGGGCGTTGGAGCGGATGAAGACGCGCAGGTCCTGGCGGGCTATGCCGCCGAGCGCCGCCAGCTGCTCGAAGGCCGCGACGCTGCCGAACCCGAGCACGCTGTACGCCTGGTAGAAGGCGTCGAGGTCCTGGTCGGTCCCTGTGATCCCGAGGCTGCGGGCCTCCCGCTCGAGCAGGTCGAGCTGGACGAGGGTGGTCAGCGCGCGCCGCTGCAGATCGGTGCGTTCGATCGGCGCGATGCTCTGGGCGGCGCCGGGATCGGCCGCGGCGGCCGACCGGCTGACGGCCAGGCCACGGTCGACGACGTCACGCAAGGTCGACGTCCTGATCGTGTCATCGCCGATCTGGGCGGCGGACCCGGCATGGGTGGTGCACGCGGAGGCGGTAAGGACCACCAACGCCACGCCGGCGAGGATGCGGCGAGCGGCAGAACGGGGCTTCACGGCTGTGACCGTACCGACTCGCCGCCCGCCGCGCACAGCCAGGCCACCGGTGGGCGTAACCCCCACCGCGTCCGCGCTCCTCGCCACCCACCCGGTTGAAGATCCACCGGAACCGGCCGCGGACCGGCGGGGCACGAAATCAGCGGGCATGGGATCAGCGGGCATGGGATCAGCGGGACGCGGCCGTGGCCGCCGCCGCGACCGAGTCGCCGGCGACCGCCGCCAGCAGCTCCGCGGCCCAGGTGAGGACGGCGCGGTCACGCAGCGGCCGGGCGCCGATACGCGGGGTCTCCGCCGGCACCGGCACCAGGACCGTGCGCACCGCCGGCTTGACCACGGCCCCCTTGTACAGCCGCTGGAGGCGCATGGTCTGGCTCTCGCGCAGCTCCAGCGGCGCGAACCGGATCTGGCGGCCGGCCACGGTGATCTCGGTGACGCCGTGCCGGCGGGCCAGCACCCGCAGGGAGGCGACCGCCAGCAGGTTCTCGGCCGGCTCGGGCGGCGTCCCGTAGCGGTCGAGGAGCTCGGCGCGGACCTCGGCGATGTCGTCGTCCGAGACGGCGGCGGCCAGGCGGCGGTAGGCGTCCAGCCGCAGCCGCTCGCTGGGGACGTAGTCGTGCGGCAGGCTCGCGTTCACCGGGAGCTCGACCTTGACCTCGGGCGGCTCCTCGACCGCGGTGCCCTTGAAGTCCGCGACGGCCTCACCGACCATCCGCACGTACAGGTCGAAACCGACCGAGGCGATGTGCCCGGACTGTTCCCCACCGAGCAGGTTGCCCGCCCCGCGGATCTCCAGGTCCTTCATGGCCACGGCCATTCCGGCACCGAGGTCGGAATGCTGGGCGATCGTCGCGAGCCGGTCGTGCGCGGTTTCGGTGAGCGGCTTGTCCGGCGGATACAGGAAATATGCGTAGGCGCGTTCCCGGCCGCGGCCCACCCGGCCCCGCAGCTGGTGCAGCTGGGACAGCCCGAACACGTCGGCGCGTTCCACGACGAGGGTGTTGGCGTTGGAGATGTCCAGCCCCGACTCGACGATGGTGGTACATACCAGGACGTCGAACTTCTTCTCCCAGAAGGCGACCATCACCTGCTCGAGGGCGTCCTCGCCCATCTGGCCGTGCGCGGTGGCGACGCGGGCCTCGGGGACGAGGTCGCGTAGCCTCGCCGCGGCCGCGTCGATCGACTCCACCCGGTTGTGGATGAAGAAGACCTGCCCCTCCCGCAGCAGCTCACGGCGGATCGCGGCGGCGATCTGCCGGTTGTCGCTCGGCCCGACGAAGGTCAGGATCGGGTGCCGCTCCTCCGGCGGGGTGTCGATCGTCGACAGCTCCCGGATACCGGTGATCGACATTTCCAGTGTCCGCGGGATCGGGGTGGCGCTCATGGTGAGCACGTCCACCGCGGTCCGCATTTTCTTCAGATATTCCTTGTGTTCGACGCCGAAGCGCTGCTCCTCGTCGACGATCACCAGGCCGAGGTCCTTGAAACGGGACGCGGACGACAGCAGCCGATGCGTTCCTATCACCACGTCGACGGTGCCGTCGGAAATCCCGTCGAGCACCGTCTTCTGCTCGGACGCGGAATTGAAGCGCGACATCGCCCGTACGTTCACGGGAAACGCGGCATACCGCTCGGAGAACGTCTGGAAATGCTGTTGGACGAGCAGTGTCGTCGGGACGAGAACAGCGACCTGCTTGCCGTCCTGCACCGCCTTGAACGCCGCCCGGACCGCGATCTCGGTCTTGCCGTAGCCGACGTCGCCGCAGATGACCCTGTCCATCGGGACGGGTCTGCGCATGTCGGCCTTGACCTCCTCGATGGCCGAGAGCTGGTCGGGGGTCTCCCGGAACGGGAAAGCGTCCTCCAGCTCCCGCTGCCACGGGGTGTCCGGGCCGAAGGCGTACCCGGGCGCGGCCATCCGCGCGCTGTACAGGCGGATCAGCTCGCCGGCGATCTCCTTGACGGCCTTGCGGGCGCGTCCCTTGCGCTTCGCCCAGTCGGCGCCGCCGATCCGGTCGAGGCTCGGGCCCTCGCCGCCGACGTAACGGGTGACCTGTTCGAGCTGGTCGGTCGGGACGTACAGACGGTCACCCTTCGCGTACTCGAGGACGAGGTACTCGCGGGTGGCGCCGGCGACCGTCCGGGTCACCATCTCGATGTACCGGCCGACCCCGTGGGCGTCGTGGACGACCAGGTCGCCGGCGCGCAGCGCGAGCGGGTCGATGCCCTTGCGGCGCCGGTGCGGCATCCGGCGCATGTCACGGGTGGTGACACCGCGCTGGCCGGCGAGGTCCGCCTCGGTCAGGACGGCGATGCCGAGCAGGTCGCTGGTGAAGCCGCTGCCGAGCTGGCCGCAGGTGACCGTGGCCACGCCACGGGCGAGGTCGGCGTCCTCGGCGAGACGGGCGCCCAGGTCGGCGTCCCGCAGCAGCTCGACGAGCCGCTGGGCGGGGCCATGCCCCTCGGTCACCAGCAGGACACGCCAGGAGCCGGCGAGCCAGCCCTTGATGTCCGCGAGCACCCGCGCGGTGTCACCATGGTAGGCGGTGGCCGGCCGCAGGCTGGAGATCACCGTGTGGTCGTCGAAGGCATCCTCGCCGCTGGCGGCGCCCCACACCTGGTGGTCGCCGGGACGGCCGTCGCCGCCCGCGCCACCCCCGGAGCCGCCGCTCCCGGGCCGGTCGCCGCCCGAGAGGCCGTCGGCGGTGACGCCGCCGCCGAACGGGCCGACCGACCACCACGGCAGGCCGATCTCGGTGGCCCGCTGGCGCACCTGCGCGATCGAGCGGTAGGCCGCCGCGCCGAGATCGATCGGGGCGCTGCCGCCGGCGGCGGCCGTGCTCCAGGACGCCTCCAGGAACTCGTGGCTCGTGCGCACCAGTTCGGTGGCCCGGGCCCGGACCCGTTCCGGGTCGCACACCAGCACATGCGTGCCGGCGGGCAGCTCGTCGAGCATCAGCACCATCTCGTCGCAGAGCACCGGCGCGAGCGCCTCCATACCGTCCACCGGAATGCCGTCCGCGATCATGTCGAGCATGTCGAGCAGTTCGGGATGCGCCTGTGCCAGCTCCCGGGCACGGGCCCGGACCGGTGGGGTGAGCAGCAGTTCGCGACACGGCGGCGCGAACAGCCGCGGCCGGGCGTCCCGGCCATCCCCGCCGCTCGGGCCGCCGCTCGGGCCGCCGGACGGACCGCCGGACGGGCCGGACAGCGCCCGCTGGTCGGCCACTGAGAACGGCCGGATGTCCTCGACCTCGTCGCCGAAGAACTCCACCCGCAGCGGATGCTCCTCGGTCGGTGGGAAGACGTCGAGGATGCCGCCGCGCACCGCGATCTCGCCACGCCGTTCCACCAGGTCGACCCGGTGGTACGCGGCCCCGACAAGCCGGTCCACGACCTCCCCCAGGTCGGCGCTGTCGCCGACGGCCAACGTCACCGGCTCGAGATCCCCGAGACCGGCGACCTGAGGCTGCAGGACGGCCCGTATCGGCGCCACCACGACCGACAACGGCGGCCGGCCGGTGCTGCCGGGGTGGGCCAGCCGCCGCAGCACGGCGAGGCGCAGCCCCACCGTGTCGGCCCGCGGGGACAGCCGTTCGTGCGGCAGGGTCTCCCAGCTCGGGAACACCGCGACCGTGTCGGGATCGATCAGGCTCGACAGCGCCGCGGCGAGATCGTCGGCCTCCCGCCCGGTGGCGGTGACGGCCAGCACCGGCCGGCCGGCCCGGACCGCGAGCGCGGCGGCGGCGAACGGGCGCAGCGCGGCCGGGGCCGACAGGTCCAGCCGGGGCTCACCGACCGCGGCGACCGCGCGCGCCAGGGCCGGATCCGCACCCGGAGTGACGGTAAGAGCGTCCAACAGCGGGGCGAGGGTCATAGGAGCGTCCGAACCTCTCGGGAACAGCGCACGTTACAGACGAACGACAAACTGCACACAGGACACAGCGTCACGGAGCGGGTCACTGCTGGCGTACCGGGCTGTTCCCCATGGGACGGCGCCCGAACTACCAGCCACCCCACGTACACAAGCCCGGCGTACACAACCGCGTTCTCCGCCATTTTACGTGCCGGAGAATCGGCCGCTCCGAGCCACCTCCGTGGGCCCGCCGGTGGACGGGCTCAGCTCTGCTTGCCGCCGGGGCGGGCGTAGCGGTCGGTGGCCTCCGCGTCGACCGTCGCGCGGCGCGCGATGTCCGCCAGCGGCAGGCCCGCCCCAGCCGCCGGGCCCGCCGGGGCCGCCGGTGCCCCGCCGTGGCCGGCCGCGCTGTCGGCGGAGCCGGAAGCCGCGTCCTCCCGCGACAGGCCCGACGGTGCGGCGGCACGAGGCACGACCACGGGTGACGCGGCCACCCGTGACACGCCGAAGCCGCTGTCAGCGGCACCACGGCCAGCGGGCCGGCGCGTGCCGGGCCGTCCGTCGTGCACCACACCCACCAGGCGTTCGGCCAGGGCCGGCCAGTCCCGCAGGACCCGCGAGAGCTCCCTGATCCGCGTCCGGCCGGTCGCGACCGCGATGACGACATCCGCCTGCATGGCGGACGCCGCCGTCATCGGAAGATCGACAAGAGGGGGTGTCAGCACGATGACAAGATCGACGACCGGTGCCCGGTCGGCCAGGATGGGCACGAGACCGCCGGGGCGGGCCGCCCGGGCCTGCGCGACCCGGTTGTACAGCACATGCCCGCTGCCGGCACCGGACGAACGCGCCATGCAGGTCGGCTCGTGGGCCCACCGGGGCAGCTCGCTGGACACGGCGGGTGGCAGACGCTCCAGGGCCCCGCGCATGTCCGGCTCCGGCGAGGCGTCCAGGATCAGCACGATCCCCTGGTCGTCCGACCAGCTCGCCGCCACCGTCGTGACCAGGTCGGGCGCCAGGTCACCCCGGCCGGCCGGGGTGAGTGCGATGACCTTGCCGGTCGGGGCCAGCACGGAGGCCATGGCGGCGACCAGCCGGCCGGCCGGCAGGTCGTTGCCCCGCCCGCCGGAAATGCTCGCGATCAGCGGAGCACCCAGGACGTCGGCCGCGTCCCCGGCGTCGAGCACCGTCGGGCGGCGCAGGTAGGTGGCGCAGAGCCCGGCCACCGTCAGCAGCAGGCCGGCCAGGGCGCCGACGAGCGTGTTGCGCGCCAGTTTCGGAGCGACCTTCCCGACCGGGGAAGCGGGCTCGGCGAGGGTCACCGCGGCCGGCGTGCCGGTGGCCTGTACCTGCGGGATCTGCCGGTTGAGCTCGGCGAGCTGCGCGTTGAGGGTGGCGACCTGGGTGGCCAGCGTCTGGCCGTCCGCGGTCCTCGGCAGCGCCGCCAGCCTCCGGAGGTTCTGGGAGATCTCGTCACGCAGCTCCGTCAGCGAACGGGCCGTCCCGCCGCCGGCCGCCTGCTGCTGGGTGAGAAGCTGCTGGTAGGCGGCCTCGACGGCCTGGACGAGACCGGTCGCCCGCTGCTCGGTATCGCCCCTGCCGGTGATCGTGAAGAAGTCGCCCCGTTCGGACGCGGTGATCGTCAGCCGCTCGGCCACCTCCCGCCGCGGCAGGCCCAGCTGCTTGGCGGCCAGATCGAGCGTCACGGTGGAGCCGGCGAGCTGGGCCTGGGTCTGGACGATCCGGGCGGCGTCGAGATGATCACTGCTGGGTAGCGCCTGGGAGGCACCCAGGAACACCCGGCCGGTCGCCTCGAAACGCTCGTCCCGCTGCTTGCTGACGGCCAGCGCGCAGACGGCACCGACGACCGCCCCGAGGATGATCACCAGCCACCGGCGCCGGAGCAGCCGGAACGGCGAGATTCTGGGCAGCGCGCGCTCGGCTTCCGCGCGCGGCCAGGCGGCCCGGGTCACCGGAACGTCCTCCTCGGGCCACGAGAAAATACAAGATCATAGGAAAACGCGAAAAGCTGGCGGACGCGGACACCCCCGTAGCACCTGTCCTGCGCAGACATTACAGCCCCCTGGATTCCCTGAGACCTCCCGGACCTTCCAGATCGCTGGAACGGCGGGCACCCCCGGGGGCGAGAAAGCCGGTGGCCCCACCGTCCTCAAGCATTGAAACTACACGGCGCGTCCGCCACGTGTTTCCGCGGCAGCGGAACCCGCCGAAGAAATCATTCAGTCACGCAAAGTAATGGACGTGCGGAAGGCGTGGCCGCCGCAACCGGCCACACCGACACAACCGGCTCCGGCGGCAACGGCGTCCGACGGCACCGGCGCCCGGCCACGGAAACGTGGATCACCGATCGGGGCCGGGACGCGCGGCCCGCCATCCCCCGTCCGCCACCTCACCCGGCATCCCTGCCCGGCCGCCCCCACATGGCGCCTTCGCCTGGCACGGAGCTACCCACAGCCAAAAAGACAAAAAGACAACTAACACACAACCGGACGAGGAACCGGGACGATGAACTTGCCGCCCCTGCGGGCGAACGCCGCCTGCTGATCCATGATCTCGTCTCTGACGTTCCAGGCCAGCAGGAGCAGGTAGTGCGGCTGGCGCTGGGCCAGCACGGCCGGGTCGAGGATCGGCGTACGCGCGCCCGGGATGTACTTGCCCTGCTTGTCGACGTTGCGGTCGACGACGTACTGCACAAGATCGGTGGTGATACCGCTGGAGTTCAGCAGCATGGCGCCTTTGGCCGCGGCGCCGTAGGCGGCCACGCTCCGCCCGTGCGCGCGCAGCTCGTGCAGGAGGGTGAGCAGCTCGGCCTGTGACTCGCGCACGTCGTCGGCGAAACTCGCGTACCGGTCGAAGGTGTCCAGGCCGGCGGCACGTTCACGGTCAAGGCGCCTGCCCACCCCCGGGCCGGGTCTTCCGGCCCGGCTCAGCCGCCAGCGCAGGATGCCGCCGGGATGCTCGGGGAACTCCTCCACGTCCGTCAGGCGCAGACCGTGACGGCGCATCAGCGCGTCCACGGCGATGGTGGAGAAATAACAGGAACGATCATGGTCGACGGCGTCGAACCCGGTGTGGTCGAGCAGGGCTCCGACCCCGGAGTCATCCACTTCGACGATCCCGTCATCGGCGAGCAGGACGGACATGCCCTCGGCGAAGCCGTTCGGATCGGGGAGGTGCGCCAGCACGTTGTCGACGATGATGACGTCCGCCCGCAGCCCCTCGGCGGCCAGCGACCGGGCGAGCCCGGCGTCGAAGAACTCCGTACGGGTCGGCACGCCGATCGCGCGGGCGGCGGACGCGAGTGCGGGTGACGGCTCGATGCCGAGCACCGGGATCCCGCGTTCGGCGAACGCCCGCAGCAGGCACCCGTCACCGCTCGCGATCTCCACGACCAGGCTGTCGGGGCCGAGAGCACGACCGGCGATGATTTCCCTGGCACGCCTGTCCGCATTTCGGCGCGGCGTGTCCCCGGACGACGGGAAGGGCCGGTAACCGGCGCCGAAAATCTCCTCCGCCGGGATGGCGTGGGTGAGCTGGACCAGCGCGCAGGAGGCACAGAAACCGATCTCGAGGGGAAAGACGGGCTCGGGCTCGGCGAGGTCGTCGGGCCGCAGCAGCCGGTTGGCGATCGGTGTCCGCCCCAGGGAGAGGAACGGGCGTGGCCGCGGCCCGCCACACGAGCGGCAGGCTTCGACCGGGACGGCCGTCACCTGCTTACGGGCCAGTGGCTGATCGACGGACTCGACTGACATGCGATCCCCTACCTGCCTTTCGACCGGCACCTGGTTCTGATCGACATCTGGTTCTGACCGGCATCTGGTTCTGACCGGCTCCGGGGCGCTGGCCGCCGGAGCTTTTCCCCCGGTCGACATGGCCTACCAGAACGACATGGCCCACCAGAACGTATCGGAATGACATTGCATACCGGAATAGCGTGGTGTACAGAGATGTGGCTCACAGGCGACGTGGCTCACAGGCGATAACGCGGGGCGGCCGCGTGAACAGGGCGGCACCCACCAGGGGAATTACCGGTCGGGAGGGTGACGCGCATCATCGAGCTGTCACCTTCGGGCGTGCCGCGATCCACTCGCGGCACACTGGAGGGCCATGATAGTGGCCTGCCCGGGGCTTCCGACAAGATCAACGGCTGTGACGAACCAGTCAGCCCCAACAACCGAGGACGACGAACCAGCCGGCCGCGACGGCCGAAGGCGACGGGCCAGCCAACCCAGCCGTGACCAGCGCGGCCGCGGCCGGAACAGCCCCGGCGAGACGACCATGACCGGAACCAGCGCGAACGGAACCACCACGAACGGAACCACCGCGAACGGCATGCCCGGCACGTCCGGCCCGGGGCGCCCGCTCAGCGGAACAGGGCCGGCGACCATGCCTGCGGGACGAGGATGCGCGGCGCGCCCGAACCGTCCGCCGGCTCGGCCCAGGTATCGGTGATCGAGGCGGCGCTGCCGTCCCGCGGCAGGCCGTAGACGACCGTGTCGTTGTCGAACCAGGCGATCTGGTCGTCGACGCTGCGCTGGTCCGCCAGCTCGGTGCGCCGCATCGTCTTCAGGTCGAGCACGGTCGCCCGCCAGCGCACCGGGCCGCCGTCGGCGGCCACCCGCTGCTTGAAGGCGATCCGGGTGCCGTCGGGGGACAGCGACGGGCACTCCACGTTGGTCGTGAGCGTGTGCACCTGCCGGGCCCGGACGCTGCCCCGGACCAGGTAGGTGGTGCCGCCGGTCGCGAACGTCGCGTAGAAGGTGTCGTCGTCCGAGGCGAACGTCACACCCCAGAAGTTCTGGTCCGCCGGGTTGATCCGCTGGCCGTCCCGAAAGATCGCGAACTGCTCGAGACTACCCAGCTCGCGCTGCTTGCGGACGTCGTAGAGGGTGGTGGCGGTGGAGAAGGCCGGGCCGGCGTAGGCATGCCCGGAGACGAACACCGTGACCGCGGCCAGATGGCCGTCGCGGGACAGGCGTGCCCGGCTCGGCTCACCCGCCACCCGGAAGCTGTGGACCGGACGGAGGTCGGGACCGAACAGGTACGCCTTGTACGTGGTCACCACGCCGCGTTCGGCGCCGAGGCAGAGACCGGTGTCACCGGCGATGTCCACCCGCTCACACGTCAGCGAGGTGACCTCCCGGGAGCCGGCGGGGCTGTTCAGCGGCACCATCGCCACCCGGCCGTAGGAGGAGTCCCGGGCCGTGCTCCGAAAAACGATCTTCGGTTCGCCGGTCAGCGGGGCCGTGCCGGCCGTCCCGGCCGGTGATCCGGAGCGGCGCGGGTCCGTCGCGTCGCGGTGGGCCACATACAGCCCGTAGCTCCCGGCCAGGAGTACGCATACCACCAGCAGCGCCACGAACACGAACAGTCGTCGACGTCGTCCGGTGGACGCCGTGGCATCCGGTTTCCGGCCGGCGCCGGGCCTGCCTGATGTG
>NZ_CEVIVD010000005.1:4504-12614 GCF_982290655.1 Protofrankia sp. CiP1_Cm_nod3 | reverse complement strand
CCGCGCTTGCCGGGCGCGGTGGGCGCGGCGGGCCGGGGCGGACCGGGCGGACGTCCACGGGCCCGGGCCGGGTCAGCCATCGGTGCCCGTCTCCTTTCCGCTGTCCTGCGTCACAGGCGTCCCCGTCGGGCCGGGCCCACCCACCGGGCCGGGCGCGCCCACCGGGGCGAGCACCCGGGCCCGGGCGAGAACGGCCACCGCCACGAGGCACCCGGCGGCTCCGGCCCCGCCCGCCAGCCACAGTGCCGAGCTGGCACCGTACAGCGTCCACAGCGCACCGAACCCGGCGGATGCCGCCAGTTGCCCGAGCGCCACCCAGGTCTGCAGGAGCGCGATCCCGGTGGTCCGCGACCCGGCCGGCAGCAGCGCGCTCGCCGCCGCGGGCAGGACGCCGTCGGTCGCCGCGTAGAAGGCCCCGAGCAGCGCCAGGCAGCCGAGCAGGACGGCGGCACCCGGCCGCGGCACGAGGAGCAGCAGGTAGACGGCGACCAGCAGCACGTAGCCGATGATCAGCATCCGGGTGCGGCCGGTCCGGTCGGCGATCCGGCCCAGGGGGACGGCCAGGGCGAGGTAGACGCACGACGTCCCCGCCGCGAGCAGGGGGAAGTAGTAGGCCGCGAGATCCACCTCCTGCTGGAGACGGAGGTAGACGAAACCGTCACCGATCGTGCACAGGGACAGAGCCCCAGCGACGATGGTGAGCGCACGGTAACGCCTGTCGGCCAACAGACCGATGGCGGCCCGCATGGTGCGCACGGGACGGCCGGACGGCTCACCCCCGCCCGGCGCGTCCAGAGAGTCCGGCGTGCCGGGCGGGACCGGCGGGCCCGATATGGCCGGCGCGGCCGGCGGATCCGGTACGCCTGGTATGCCCGATACGGCCGGCGCGGCCGGCAGGCTCGATGCGGCCGTGGATACCGCCACGGCCTCGACCGGCCCGGCACCGGACACAGGAAGATCGTTCGCGTCGCCGTTGACGGGCACGGTGCCCGCCGTGCCCGGGGGGTGCCGCTCGACCAGGAGGACGATCACGGCGACACCCATCAGAGCCACGCACGCGCTCACGACGAAGACCAGGTCGTACGAGTCCGGCGAGGCGGCCAGCAGGGCGAAGGCGACGAACGGCCCGAGCATCGCGCCGACCGTGTCCATCGCCCGGTGGATGCCGAAGACGAACCCGAGGTCGCTCTCCCGGGAGGTCAGGGACAGCAGGGCGTCCCGTGGGGCCGTCCGCAGCCCCTTGCCTATCCGGTCGCCGGCCAGCGATCCGGAGACCATCGCGGGGGAGGCTGCTCCCAGCACCAGCACGCCCTTCGCGAGCGCGGACATGGCGTAACCGGCCGCGGCGATGTCACGGTGGCGCATCCAGCGGTCGGACAGCAGACCGCTGACCGGCCGTACGAACACACTCACGCCCTGGTAGAGACCATTGACCAGGCCGTACTGGAACGGGGTGAAACCGAGCGTGCCCACCAGGTACAACGGCAGGACGGCGGTGACCATCTCGGTCGACAGGTCGGTGAGCAGGCTGGTGAGCCCGAGCAGCAGCACCGTGGGGCCGACGGCCTGGCGCAGCCGCCGGGTGGCCCGGCCTCGTCCGCCCCGCCCGGCGGGCGTGGGGAGCGTCCCGTCCACGTGGGCGGCGGGTGGTGTGGCCGGAACGGCCCCGGCCGCGCCCGGCCGCGAGGATTCCGGCGGACGGTCACGCAAAGTCGTGTACATGGCCTCCCCCCTGCCACGGACAGGCTAGGCCACGCAATATCGATCTTTGACACCGCACTGCGCGTCATGACCGCACCGAGCTCCGCTGGAGGGACGCCCGCGGCACGGGCCGCGACGCCGGCCGCGGGCGCCGGCCCCTGGCCGGCCCCGGCCGGGGCACGACGCCAGCTTCGTCCGTCCACCAGCCCGTTGGGTTTGCCCGGCATGTCACACCCAGTATCTGGAGTTATACGTAACTACCAACGGTTATAAATTGTTCACAAATGGTTGCAATTTCACAAAATTGCACGCCAATAAGAACGACCACAGGCAACAAAACAACTCTTGAAACACAATTACGATCAATTGAGCCAACGCGCCAACAGCACTCTGTGAAATATGACGGTGACTCTCGGTGGATGCCCATGAGGAGCGCTACTGTCATTATCAACATCGGGGGGATCAAAGCCGTATTCACGGCTGAAGGAGGAAATTCACAGTGGGCTCACAACGTTGGCTGGGCGGGCGGCTCGTGCCCCTGCTCGCCGGAGCGGCTGTGGCGATCACCGGCGGGCTTGCCGGCTGCAAACCAGCGGTAGACCCGGGGCCGACATCAACACCGACACCACCGGCCGCCATCGCTCTCGCCGCGACACCCACCACGACTGCGTCCTCACAGCCGACAGCGGCACCACCGGCGACGCCCACGGCCACCGCGGCGGCCGGCGTGCCGAAGACGCCGACGGCGGCCCAGCCCGGCGCCCCGGCCCCGGCGCCCGCCCCGGCCAGCAGCTTCCCGAACGCCGGCAACACCGGGGTACCCGCCGGTGTGACACTGACCGACTACACCGGCCCGCGAGAGATCACCAAGGCCAACACCGTCATCCAGAACGCCCGGATCAAGGGCGGCGGCCGCCTCACCATCTCCGCGCCCGGAGTCGTGATCAGAAACAGTGTCATCTCGACCGACGACACCTTCGGTGTCAGCGTGAACAGCGACCAGGTCGCCAACGCCTCGGTCACGGTCGAGGACTCGGAGTTCATCGGCAGCTACGACCCGCAACCGGCCGACGAGATGGCCATCCGGGGCAGGAACTGGACGGTACGCCGGGTGGAGATCCGCGGCTTCCGTGACGGCGGCGGCATCGACGGCGGCAACGTCGTCGAGGACTCCTACCTCCACGACTTCGTCGTCAGCTCGGCCTGTGAGCACATCGACGGCCTGCAGGGGCTCGGGAACACCGACAACATCACGATCAGGCACAACACGATCGACATCGCCCTGGACCACTGCATAGCGGGTGTGGTCCAGCTCGGCACCGAGTACGGCAGCAACCACAACGTCACCGTCGACAACAACTGGCTGGCCGGCGGCTCGTGGATCTTCTACTCCAGCCTGCTCCCCGGCGGTTCCAGCGACGAGATCAAGTTCATCAACAACCATCTCAGCAAGAAGTACTTCCCCAACTACGGGGTCTACGGCGTGGCCCACGACTGGAACCCCGGCGTGGCCGGCGTCCAGTGGTCCGGCAACGTGGACGCCGACACCGGAAAGGTCATTCCGGCACCCGTCACCTGAGAGCACGGGCGACCGCCGACGCCTGCGGACGACTCCACCATGAGACTTCCGTGATGTTGTCGTGGCATCACCGTGACATGACATCGCTGTGACAACGGTGGCCCGGGCTCACCTCCCGGGCCACCGTTTTTCGCCCTCAGCACTTTCCCCAGCACCTCGCCCGCCAGCCCCTTACCCGCGGGCCGTTGAGGCATCCATACCGTTTCCGGCTGTCAGGAGTGCGTGACGGCAAGGAAAGGGCTCGGGGTGCCGTGCCAGAAGATGGCCAGGTCGTCGCGGGCTCGGGTGGCGGCGACGAAGAGCAGGGAGCGGTCGCGCATCCGTTCTCGCAGGTAGCGCTTGGGGTCGCTGTCCTGGTAGCTCTCGATGGCGCTGCGCGGTACCAGCCCGGCGCACACCCCGCCAATGATCATCCGTCGGTATTCGAGCCCCTTGAAGCGGTGCATCGTGCCCACGTGCACACCGTCGTGACGCTTCGGCCCCTCCGGGCCGATCTCGACAGCGATGATCCCGTCCTCGGTGAGGCGTTGGATGACCTCGCCGGCCATCTGCCTGGTCGGTACGCACACCGCGATCGAACCGTCCGATGGCAGACCACCCGTCGCCGAACTGTCGGCCGGCGGGCCGTCGGGCGCCGCCAGCCACGTCCGTACCTGACGGCTGATCAGCTGCTGCTCCTCGGCCCAGGTGCCCACGCCGCGCAGCGCCGGCCGGCCACCCCGCAGCAGCGAGCGGTATCCGGCAAGGTTCTCCTCGCCGCCGTCCAGATCGTCGTATGTCTCCCCGCTGAGCAGCTCCAACGCCGTTCCCAGGATCTGCCGGGTGGTGCGGTAGCTGAGGGTCAGCCTGGCCGAACGCCCGCGGATATTGATCCCGAGGCTGCCCAGGGTGACATAGTTGTCGTAGATGCGCTGATGGGTGTCGCCAGCGAGGAACATGTCGTCCGGCATGGGCGGGACCATGGCACGCAGCATCTTCCAGTGCGCGGCGCCGAGGTCCTGCGCCTCGTCGACGATGACGTGCCGGTAGCGGTAACGCAGGGTGGAGCCGGAGCTGTGCTGCCCGCGCAGCGCCCGCTGGATCTGGGCCTGGCGGTCCATTTCCAGGCGCGCGGCGCGGCCGGCCAGCTGGCGCCAGGTCCATATGCCGTCGTCCTCGAGCCGTTTTTCGAACCGTTCGGTGAGCCGCCAGATGACGTCCCGGTCCTGTCGGGTGAGCGCGCGGCCGCGGCCCGGCCGGCGTGCCTTGAAATAGTCGGTCCGTGAGTTGAGGACCTGCCCGAGGACGACCTGGGACCATTCGGCGGCCAGGAACTGCGGGTCCCAGCGTGTCTCGCCCAGTTCGAGGAGCATGGCCTGCCACCGCTCGGCGGCGACGGTGTCGTCGACGATCCGGCGGCGGCTGTCGAGCCCGGCCTCGGCGACGATCCGGCCGGCCAGCTTGTCGATGTTGACGATGTCCACCCGGGCGAGCAGCTCCGGGCCGGCCAGTGCCAGCAGCCTGGTGCGCAGGTCGGCGGCGAGGTTGCGGTTGAAGGTCGTCAGCAGGATCGGTTTGTCGTCGCCGGGTGGCAGGTGTTCGGCCAGGTAGCGGGCTCGGTGCAGGGCGACGATGGTCTTGCCGGTCCCGGGGCCGCCGCCGACCCGGGCCGGCCCGTTGTACCGGCGTTCGACCAGTTTGCGCTGGGTGGGGTGCAGGAAGACCTGCCAGCGGGCGAACGACTCGGCGAGGATCGCCCGCAGGGCCTCGTCATTGCTGGTGACCTGGGTTGACGGGCGCTGCACCGCCGCGGCGAAGTCGTCGGGGTTGACCGGCTCGTCGGCGCGGACGGGGTCGGTCACCTCCTCGAGCACCTGCTCGTAGGTCTTGCCGTCGTACAGGGCCAGCAGGACGTCGGCGGTGAGCTGCGGGGCGATATCGGCGAGGGCGAGCAGCTCGTCCTCGGTGACGATCCGCCGGATGAGCGGGATCAGCGGCTCGGAAACACCGAGGTCGAGGAGGATCTCGTCGCTGATGCCGGCGAACAGCGGGCGCGGCCCGCCCTTTTCCGCGGCATCGGCGTCCCCTGCCTCCCCGGCTTTCTCGCCGCCGGCTTTCTCGCCGCCGGCCTTTTCGCCGCCGGCCTTTTCGCCGCCGGAGACGACGGTGTGGCCCGTGGCCCCCCGCGGGCCGTCGTCACCGGGTTTCGCCTCGGTGCCGCCGTCGGGACGACGCTCGTGCGGACGGTGCCCGTCCGGGTCGGGTGGCAGCAGACGGCCGACAATGCTGTCACCGACCGGTGACAGGTCGACGACCTCGATACCGCCGGTGACCCGGTTGATCTGGTACTGGTACCGGTCGAGGCTGTCGTACACGTCCTTGCGGTCGCGGACCGAGACAAGCAGATAGTCCTGACCGCCGACGTGGAGCAGCAGCGCCCGGAAATCGTTCCCGACTCGGGCCGACCACAGCCGTGGATCGCCACTGAGCCGTTTGAAACGCAGTTTCGGGTTCCACGGGTTACGCCGGAAAAGGTCCTGGAACTCGTAGACCGCGCCCTTGCCGGTACGCGACAGCGCCAGGATCTCCTTGTCCGCACGCTCCAGGATCCGCAGCGTCACCCCGCCCTGGCCGCTCACCGGTCTGTGTCCTCTCGTGATCCGTCGACCGATCCACCGGATACGGCCGATCCAGCAGGTACGACGATCTTCTGGACGAGTTCGTCGACGGCCCACCGGGTGGCTGTCCGGGCGTCCCAACCGGCGGCCGTGTACGCTGCGTCCCGATCGGCGATCTCGGCGTCACCAGCTGTGGAGCCATCAGCCGTGGAGCCGTCGGCACCGCCGGGACCGGTGGCGTCACCGGGCTCGGCGGCCACGGGGCCGAGGAGCACCGCCACCCGGGCCGCGGGCCATGCGACCTCGGCCTGCCACGCCTGGTCACCGATCTCGTAACCGATCTCGGGCGGCGGCGCACCGGCGGCCAGCACGCCGCGTACCAGCTGTTCCAGGCCGGGCTCGTCCGGGTCGAGCAGGTCCAGCACCTCCTGCCAGCGTGGGTCCGCCGGCCGCGCGCCGGTCGCCGGCGGCCTGGCCGGCAGGAGTGACACTCGGCCGAGCAGTGACGCCCGGCCGAGCCAGGACGACGTCTCGTCGTCCAGCGGGAGAGCCCGCGCCACGGACAGCAGGCCGCCGCCTTCGGCGACCGCCAGCAGCCCGGGGTCAAAGGTGCCCAGTGCGGAGAGCGCGAGCTGGACGCCGTCCCCGCGGCCGGCGTCGAGGAACTGCACCAGGTTGGTCCAGTACAGCCAGGCGGCCCAGCGGATCCGGTGGTCCTCCTCGTCGGCGGCGATGGTCGCGGGCCGGTCGTCGACCGCCACCAGGGCCGACCAGGCCCGGTCCGTGCTGCCGGCCCGCTCGTCGACGATCAGTACGAGCGGGCAGCCGCCGGTGTCGGCGACCCGCAGCAGAATGATCGGGTCGAGCCCACGCGAGGGGAGATCGTCGCCGCGCAGCGCCGCGGTGACCCGGTCGGCGACGTGCCGGGAGCCCGACGAGGTGGCCACCGCGCCCGGCTGTCTGAGCAGCCCGGCTAGCCCGCCCTCGGCCCGGGCCCGCCACAGCCGCGGGTCGGGATCCCGCAGGAACGCCAGCAGCGTTTCGACCGGGTTCACCCAGACCGTGTCGTTGAGCTCTCCACCGTCGCGCCCGGTGCGCTGCTGGTAGTAGTCGCGGGCGGCCCGCCGCCCGAGGCCGTGGTACGGCGACCACACCCGCGGCCGGCCGCCGCCGGCTCCGCCCACACCATCGGCCCCATCGGCCCCATCGGCCCCATCGGCCCCGTTGGTCCCGTTGCGCCAGGCCTCCACGTCGTCCCAGGTGAGCTGGAAGACGTGCACGCCGTGGGCGCGCAGCCGGGTGCGTTTGTCGGCGTCGTCGGCGAGCCGGTTGTGTTCGCTGGACGCGTGGTAGCGGTAGCCGTCGAGGTAGACGGCCACCTCGGCGGGGGCGGCGTCCAGACGGACGAAGTGGATGTCCGGCCGGGTGCCGCGGATGGTGTTCTGCAGCTTCATCCGCCAGTGGACGACCTGGCCGTCGGGGGTCTCCATCCGCAGGTCGGCGATGCGGGCGCCGTCCTGGTCGGCTGCCCGGGTGATGCTGGCACGGCTGTCCGGGCGCTGGCCCCAGTCGAGCAGGGCCCGCAGGAAGCGCAGTTCCAGTTCGCTTTCGACCTGGTCGAACAGGGAGATCTCGCTCGTGCGTACCGACGGCCCGACCGTCCAGGGCTCCAGCAGCTCCCCCAGCATGCTCAGCGCCTCGGCCCGGATCATCAGGGGGAACTCCCTGTCCCGGGCGTAGCGCAGCAGGCAGCGGTGGCAGGCCGGTTTACCTTCGGTGACGCAGCGGCAGTCCGCGATCACATCCCGGGCGGCCTGGAGCACGTCGCGGAAGCTGTCCGGGTCGCTGATCCGGTGCAGGTAGCCGGTGCCGCCGGGCTGGACGTCGTGGACGACCAGGAACCGGCGGGTGTGCCCGGTCTCCTGGTCGGGCATGACCGCCTTCACGATCCGCAGATGGTCGGGGTCACCGCCGTATCGGGCGGCGATGCCCAGGCGCAGGGCCGCGGCGAAGGAGACGATCCGCTCCTCGACGGCGGCGGTGACCGCCGGCACCAGGATGCGCAGGGCCTCGGTGCGCAGCTCGTGGGCGAGGATCAGCGGGACGTGCTCGGCGGCGTGCGGGGCGCGCCGATAGCGGCACCACAGCCGGTGGTGTTCGGCCGCTTTGTCACCGGGGCGGCCCGGCCCGCTGGCCGAGGTGGACGGCGCGATCGCGGCGAGGCCCGTCGTCG
>NZ_CEVIVD010000005.1:0-4050 GCF_982290655.1 Protofrankia sp. CiP1_Cm_nod3 | reverse complement strand
TCGTGGATCTTCGCGTCGTCCCGCCGGTCGTGCGCGGTGACCTTGGTGGGCCGCAGGACGGTGAACAGGTTGCCCGCGTCGGCGATCGCCGGGCTGGCGCAGCGGGGGCAGCGGCCGGTGTCCTCGGCGGCCAGCGTGGTACGCACGTAGCCGCAGGCCGGGCAGACCCGCCACTGTTCGTAGGCGGGCCGGTTCGGCGAGCCGATGTCGAGGCCGGAGATGGTGTGCCGGTAGCCGAGGACGTAGTAGCTGTTCCCGGGGGCGAGTTCCACCAGCGCGGGACGGGCGGGGCGGCTGTACTCCCG
Organism: Protofrankia sp. CiP1_Cm_nod3; assembly: GCF_982290655.1. Classification (NCBI taxonomy): domain Bacteria; kingdom Bacillati; phylum Actinomycetota; class Actinomycetes; order Frankiales; family Frankiaceae; genus Protofrankia; species Protofrankia sp. CiP1_Cm_nod3. Next base: position 3,745 of record NZ_CEVIVD010000005.1, on the reverse strand, counting down.
CAGTTCGCTGTGGAAGACCCGGTTGTCGTCGCTGCTGCGGTCCTCCCAGGTGAGGGTGGCTTCCAGTGCGGTACGGGTGTCGATCAGCGCGTAGTTCGGCAGCAGCCCGGACTCGACGAGGGTGCCGTGCGCCGAGGCCCTGCCGATCTGCCCGATCCGCTGTCTGACCGCTCGGCGCTCGGCCCGCAGGGCCCGGTGGTCGCGGTCCTGGTCAGGGTCGGACGTGATCAGCAGGGCCGCGGCCTCCTCGATCGCGTCGAGCCGGTGGCGCAGGTCGGCCAGGCGCGCGTCCCACTCGTCCCGCACCGCCTGGACGGCCTGGGCGAGCCCGCCGGTGGCGTAGGCACGCAGCTCGGCCGCGGCGGCGGCGCTGACACCGGCGGCGGAGGCAGCGCCGTCCGTGCCCTCCAGGCCGGCGGCGCCCGCGCCGCCCGTGCCGCCCGCACCGCCGGTGCCGCCGCCGAACAGGCCGAGGAACTCGCCGACGACCGTGTCACCGACGGTGAGAGCGGCGTCGGTGAACGAGGTGAGCCAGCCGGACGGCCCGAACAGCGCCGAGGCCAGCCGTGGCAGGGGCAGGACGCCGGGGAACCGGCCGCGGGCGGCCAGGTCCACCAGGTGTGCCACGTACTGGCGGCGCAGGATCTCCACGGCGGAGAGGTAGCAGCCCGGTGGGAGGATCTCCCCCGCGATCATCTCCCGTGGGTCGGTGAGGTAGTAACGGTCGCGTTCGCGGCGGCCCAGCAGGGTCAGCACGAGCGCGTTGCCGCTGCGCCGCCCGGCCCGGCCCGCCCGCTGCACGTAGTTCGCCGGCCCCGCCGGCAGCGACGCCAGCACCACCGCGGACAGCTCACCGATGTCGATGCCCAGTTCCAGGGTGGGGGTGCACGACAGCACGTTCGGGTCGGTGTACCGGGTGCCGTCCCGGAACTGTTTTTCGATCTTCTCCCGCTGTGGGCGGGTCAGCATGCCGGTGTGCTCGCCGGTGACGACCCGGAAGATCCCGCCCTCGGTGTACAGCCGGCGGTAGTAGTCGGCGGGCGCGCCCGTCACGGGGCTGGGACGGGTGGTGTCGGGGGTGAGCCGGCCGGCGCACCGGTAGCGCTGGCAGCGCTGCCCGGCCCAGTCGGCCGCCCGGTGCGGGGGCACGGTCTGCGTCCAGGCGCAGATGTCGCAGCGGAGCGCGGCGGCGGCCACCTCGTCGTCACCGAGCCTGACCACATGGATGTGGCCTGGTTGCAGCCCGTAGACGACGCTGGTGCCGTCCTCGGCGACCCGGCGGGCCAGCACCCCCTCGTCGGCGAGGACGGGCAGCAGCCGGGCGAGGTAGTCGGTGGCGTGCTCGCGGGAGAGCTCCAGGCAGCGGACCGCCCAGTCCTGGTACCAGTTGCCGCGGGCGGTCAGGACGTCGAACTCGCTGCGGCGTTTCGGCGCGGACAGCAGGAACGCCGGCGCGGACACCCCGCGGGGGAAGGCGGGCATCCCGTTCGGCCGCCCGCCCCACACCTTCCAGCGCGCCCCGGCCTGGCCGAGGTAGCCGTCCAGCCAGCGGTGCCGGATCGCGCCGCGGATCCGCAGCCGTTCGAGCAGCCCGCGGACGAACGCCAGCCAGGTCACCTCGTCCGCGGGCGGGATGGTGGCCACCGGCCCGTGTACGAACACGTCCCGGCACAGCGCGGCGATCTTCTCCCGTTCGGTGAGGGTGACCTCGGCGGCCACGGTGCGGGTCAGTTCGAGGGTGCGGCCCTGCCGGGAGCGCAGGCCGAACTCCATGATCGCCGCGAAGGCGAGCCGGTCGGCGATGAGCTGCCAGACCTCGCTGCCGCCGGCGTGCTCCCCGGCGAGCAGCCCGTCGATCCCGGGCTGGTCGTGCAGGTCCGGCGGGACGATCGCGGCCAGCGTCCCGGGGTCGGACGCGGGGCTGGTGGCGGCGGCGATCAGGTCCGCGAGCAGGTCGTTGAGGGCCACCGGCGCACCGGGGCGCAACTGGTCGACGAGCAGCGAGCGCAGCGAGAACGTGTACGACCGGGTGGCGACGAAGCCGGCGCGGTGCGCGGCGTCCTGCACCGAGTCGTTGAACAGCAGCGTCCGGCGTTCCCGGCCGGTGAGCTCGCCGCTGGTGAACAGTTCGGTGACCGCGACCGAGGCGAGGGTGGCGAGCCCGGCGCCGAGGTAGCGGACGCCCTCGTCCAGCCCGCAGGCCGGGCAGCGGTCGGCTTCCGCGCCGGCGATGTCGGCGAGGTCGCCGAGCACGGCGACGCCGTCGGGGATGCGGGTGGTGCCGCGGCCGGCCTCCCCGGGGGTGTCCCGCGCCGGGTCGAACGGCCGGACCCGGCTGCCGGCGGAGTCCAGGACCAGCAGGCCCCGGCCCGGGTTGGCGATCTCGTTCGCCGTGGCCGCGACGAACGCCCTGACCCGGCGCTTGTCCGCGCCGACGCTCGCCCGGTAGATCCGGTCCGGGTCGGTGACCAGCTCCTGGGGGTCGCGTTCGGGTGAGATGGCCGCCCAGCCGGACCGGCCGCAGTGCCGGCAGTGGATCGCCGGAAGCCGCGCGTGCCGCCGGTCGGTGACCACCGTGTCCGCGGCCGGGGCCGTCGGGTCGTGGTCGCGGCGCGGCTCACCGTCCCAGCCGAACATGGGCGCCGGCCCGACCCCGCGCAGCAGCCGGGACACCGCCCGCACCCACAGGTGCGTCTCGACGCCGACCAGCGGCCGGGTCCCGGAACCGGGCCCGCCCGTGCCGTCGGGCCCGCCGGGGACGCGGGCGGTCGACAGCAGCGCGACGAACCGGGCGAGCGCCGCCGCGGCCAGTTCGGAGCCGGTCGCCAGCGCCTGCCCCCAGCTGTAGGCGCCGCGGCGCGGCAGCAGCTCGAGGATCTCCTCGGCGGTCCTGGGCTGGTCACCGAGGATCTCCAGCACGGCCGCGGTCAGGATGTGCCGGCTCAGCGCCCTGCCGAGATGGAGCGGGTCGAGGTTGTCGTCACCGAGCACGGCCGTGGCGATCCGGCCCATCGCGGACGGGTCCCGCCCCGGGTCGGCGATCGCCGCGAGCACCGCCGGCTCGGGCACCGGCAGACCGTAGTCGATCCCCGTGACGATCTCGCTGGTGCTCCGGCGGGCCTCCCCCACCACGGCGCCGTCGTCGAAGACGGTGCCGAAGACCTGCTCGGCGACCGCGCGGAGAGCCCGGCCTCCGTCGATGCCGCTGCCCTCCCCCAGGGTCGCGGAGGTGGCCACCGGGCAGATCGCCCCCAGCGGGCGGCCCGGCTCGGCCCGGCCGGTCGCCGCGGCCAGCCGGCGCAGCAGCATGGCCACGTCGGTGCCCTGGGCGCCGTCGTAGGTGTGGAACTCGTCGAGGACGACGTAGGCCAGGTCGGCGCCGTCCCACAGCGGCAGGTCGTCGGCGCGCTGCAACAGCAGGTCGAGCATCTTGTAGTTGGTGACGAGGATGTCCGGCGGGGTGCGGCGCATCTCCGAGCGCTTCGTCAGCACCCGCGAGTAGCTGACCTCCGGGACGTCCCCGATGTACAGGCCGGCGGTCACGTCGGCGAGGCCGGCCTGCTCCAGGTAGTCGTTGATGCGCAGCGTCTGGTCGGTGGCCAGTGCGTTCATCGGGTACAGCAGCAGCGCCTTCACCCCGGTGCGGCCCGCCCTGCGGGCCCGCTGGCAGTGGTCGAGGACGGGGATCAGGAACGACTCGGTCTTGCCGGAGCCGGTACCGGTGGTCACCAGCGTCGGCCGGGCC
>NZ_CEVIVD010000004.1:91074-95875 GCF_982290655.1 Protofrankia sp. CiP1_Cm_nod3 | reverse complement strand
CCGTGTCCGGCGCGCCTTCCGTGCCCGCCGCGCCTTCCGTGCCCGCCGTACATCCCCCGGCCACGGCAGTTCCCGTGCCGGCAGCGGTCGCCGCCGGCAGCACCGATATCGCCGACCTCGCCGACCTCGCCGGCACGTCCGAACCAGCCAACACCGCCGCGCTCGCAGGCACCGCCGCGCTCGCAGGCACGGCCAGGACAGCCACGGCCGGTATCGCGGACGCCGTCGGTGCCGCCGACGCCGTTGGCCCCACCGACGGCGTCGGCCCCACCGACGGCGCTGGTGACGCCGATGCCGTCGACGACACCGCCGGGCAGGCCGACCTCGCCGCACGGACGTCGCCGACGCCCCGGAACGGGCGCACGGGCACCGCCGGCCGGGCCGGGGAACGCGGCTCCGGTGGCCGCAAGAACCGCAAGTCCGTACCGGCCTGGGACGACATCGTCTTCGGCGCGCGCCGTACGTGATCACCACACCTATGATCATCACGACTCCCGCCGTGCCCCGGCCCTGACCTGCGTCGCCGACGGCTCCGAGAGGCCTGAGGGAACCGTCACACCGCTGGGCGGAACCAAATCCCGACGAAGACTGTTGAAGATGGTGTGACTGGAACCACTACCAGACCGACGCTGACCAACCTCGACCGGTGTGACCGGTGCGGCGCGCAGGCGTATGTGCGGGTCGTGCTTCCCGGTGGCGGCGAACTGCTGTTCTGCCGGCATCACGCCAAGTCCCACGACTCGAAGCTACGAGCCGTGGCCGTCGAATACCATGACGAAACAGACAAACTGACCGTCTCTCCCTGACCGCCCGCCACCCGGCGGCGGACATCGGCCCGGCGATCCCCCGCGGACACGATCACACGTTGTCAGCGGGGGCATTTTGATGTGGCCCGGAGGCATGGCTCGTCGACCGACGGCATGCCTCCGTTATCCATGCCGGCGCAACCAGGCCAGCGCAACTGGTGACATCGGCAGCGGCCGGCCGGCCGGGTTCCAGGCCAATCGACGACCGCTGGAGCCGCTGTGAACCCGAGGCCGTACCGTTGGTCCGGTGTGGTTGGCGAACAGGTTGCTGTCCGCGGTGCTCCAGACGCCTGGTCCCGCGTCCGATGCGTCGCGGCCCGCTGATCTGACGCATCCTGCTTCCGCCGCGCTGCCAGGTCTCGCGCCACCGTCAGGCCCCGTGTCGCCGTTGCCGGCCCGGGCTCCGAGAACAGTGCCCTCCCTGCTCGGACGGGTGTCGATGCGTGTTCTCACCCTCGCCCGCCGGACCGCGGCCCGTGCCTGGCGCGACCGCGTGCTCGGCCTCGCGGCCGAGGCCGGCTTCTGGCAGCTGCTGTCGCTGCCTCCCTTACTACTGGCGATCCTCGGCACCATCGGCTACGTCGGGGACGCGGTCGGCGCGGACGCCGTCGACAGCATCCGTCAGAGTCTGCTGAACGCCGCCGACGACCTGCTGACACCCTCGGTCGTCGACAACGTGATCCGCCCCACGATCAACGAGATCCTCACCCACGGGCGCCCGGATGTGATCTCGATCGGTTTCCTGCTGTCGCTGTGGACCGGGTCGTCGGCCATGGCGACCTACGTCAACACCATCACGATCGCCTACGGCCAGCGCCAGCTGCGATCAGCCGTACGCAGCCGGCTACTGGCACTGCGACTGTACCTGGCCCAGGTGGCCAGCGGTGTGATCCTGTTGCCCTCGCTCGTCCTCGGGCCGGACCTGATCTCGGAACTGCTCGACGCCAACCGCCACCACCTCGTCGGCTGGCTGCTGACGGTCCTGTTCTGGCCGGTGGTCGCGGTCCTCTCCCTGACGATGCTGACCTCGCTGTACCACCTGTCGTTGCCGTCCCGGCGCCCGTGGCGGCGGGCGCTGCCCGGCGCCCTGCTGGCCATGGTGGTCTGGAACGTCGGCAGCTACCTGCTGCGGCTGTACCTGGAAACGGTCTTCGGCAATGAACTGATCTACGGCTCGGTGGCGGCGCCCGTGGCCGCGCTGCTGTTCTTCTACATCACGGCGTTGGCCGTCCTGCTCGGCGCCGAACTGAACGCCGCCATCGACGAGCGCGGTGACCACACCCCGTCACCGGGCCACACGCCGCCGGGCCAGCGGCGGCCGGAGGTTCAGTAGGTGCACGATCCCGCGGTGGCGTCGGTCGTGGCCGTGGCGGCCACCAGGGTGATGGCCGGCCCGGCCGGCCCGCCCAGCGGGCCACCGTCGACGGCCGCGGCGCTCGCGGAGGACGGCCGCCGGCCGGAGAGATCCGCCAGGAAGGCCGCCAGCTTGTTCGGGTCGGTGAGCAGCACGGACTGGCCGCCTGCCTGACCAGGCGACGCCGGGACGGTCTCGAAGCGGACACCCCCGCTGCCCACGCCACGCAGCCGGACGGCCAGTGGCTGCAGGTCGGTCAGGGAGGTGCCGGCGTCGACGGTCACGGACGAGGTGGCCGCGTCCAGCAGGGAAGCCAGCCGGACCGGGTTGACCAGGGTCGAGGTGCTGGTCGCCGACCGGAAGACCACACCGATGAACTGCTGCTGACGCCGGATCCGGTCGAGGTCGCCCTCGGGCAGGCCGTACCGCTGGCGGACGAAGGCCAGCGCCTGCTCGCCGTTGACCCTGTTGTCGCCGACCTGGCCGTGCCAGCCCGACATCTTGTCGTCGAGGTTGCTCCGGCTCCCGTTGGGCAGCGGTTTCACGCACACGGTCACCCCGCCGAGGGCGTCCGTCATCCGTTGGAACCCGATGAAGTCGATCTGCAGGTAGTGGTCGATACGGATCTTCGTCAGCGTCTCGATGGTCCGTACCAGCAGGGACGGCCCGCCCAACGCGAACGCGGCGTTGAGCTTGGACTTCCGCGCGGCGTGGGCGCGGCCGGCGGAGTCGGTGTAGGCGGGGATCGTCACCCACAGGTCCCGGGGGAACGAGGCGAGCGTGGTGGAGCCATCGGCGTCCAGGTGGGCGAGGATCGTGGTGTCCGACCGCTGGCCCTCGACCTCACCGAACTCCCCGTCCGTACCGCTGCGGCTGTCCGAGCCGACGAGCAGGATGTTGCGGGTACCGCCGCCGGCCCCGCCCGGCCGCCGCTCGGTGCCGGGGAAGGCCAGCGACACATGGGTGACCTTGTTGTCATAGTGCCGCAGGGCCAGCCAGCCCCCGCCGGAGACGGCCAGTACGAGGACGGACGCCAGCGCCGCCACGCCGGTGACCAGGCGGCGCCCAGTGGAGCGCCGGGGCGGTAAGGGCTCGGGCGGCGGCTGTGACGGCTGGAACGGCGGCGGCTGCGACGGCGGTGGCTGCTGCCATCCGGGCTGCGGCGGTGGCTGCTGCCACCCGGGAGCCCCGCCCGGGGGCCGGCGCTCCTCAGGCCATCCAGGCCGCCGCCCCGCTCGTCCGGGCCCGTCCGGAGGCCACGTCATGACCACGTCCCCTCGTCCACCCCACCGCTCGCCATCCCTGTCGACGTCCGGTAGCCGTTGGAATGTTCCCGGTCCCGGGTGTCGCGCCCACGACTTCCACCGCCGTCACCGGCGCACCGCCGGATCAACCGAACTCGGCCCGGATCGCGGGGCCGTCCGCGTCGAGTACCGGTTCCGGCGGCCGCCGGGAGTCCTGCGGCCAGTCCGCCATCTTCACCGGATTCCCGGGCAGCGGAAGGCCCCCGGCGTCGACCACCATGCCGCGGAAAACAGCCTGTTCGGAGGAGACCGCCTCCGCCACGTTGTTGATGGGGCCACAGGGTATGCCCGTCGCACCCAGCACTTTCAGCCAATACGCAGCCGGCTGGGCACGAAGAGTCCGCTCCGCTTCCTGCTTGAACGCCTCCCGGGCCGCCAGCCGGGCACTGTTGGTGACGAACCGCGGATCCGTGCCGAGATCCGGGCGGTCCAGCGCGCGGCACAGCCCGGCGAAGAGGCTGTCGTTCGCGGCACAGATCACAATGCTGCGGTCCGCGCAGGCGAACGTGTCGAACGGCGCGATCGAGTAATGTGCGTTGCCGATGCGCGGCGGCGTGACACCGGTCGCCAGATAGGACAGGGCCGCACCCTCGAGCAACGACAGTGTGGCGTCGAACATGGCTATGTCGATATGGGTACCGCGGCCGGTGGCCAGCCGCCCGTACAATGCGGCCCCGATCGCGCCGAAAGCATACAGACCGGCCGCAAGGTCCGCGATCGGGACGCCGGGCTTCACCGGGTCGCTGTCCGGTGACCCGGTGATCGACATAATCCCGGTGGCGGCCTGCACGACCGCGTCGTAGGCCGGCCGGTTTCGCCACGGGCCGGTCCGCCCGAAGCCGGAGATGCTCACGTAAACCAGTCGAGGATTACGTCCCGACAACGTGCCCCAGCCGAGACCGAGCCGGTCCATCACGCCGGGCCGGAAGTTCTCCACCAGCACATCGGCGCGGTCGATGATGGAAAGTAACGTCGCGTGGTCGTCCGGATCCTTCAGATCGAGCGCGATCGACTGTTTGCCGCGGTTCACCCGGGCGAAGTACAGCGACCGGTCGTCCATGAACGGACCGTAGGAGCGGGAGTCATCCCCGTGACCGGGACGTTCCACCTTGATGACCCTCGCCCCGAGATCGGCGAGCATCAGCGTGGACAACGGCCCGGCCAATACCCGGGTGAGATCGACGACAAGAAGGCCATCCATGGGACCCGGCGACATAGGCACTCCTGGGACGCTACCCGCCACGGACCGCCGCGGCCTACCGTTGGAACCATGAGTACGCGCCCGAGTGCTTCCCCGCCTTCTACCGGCAGATCCGAGCAGCCTACCGACAGATCCG
>NZ_CEVIVD010000004.1:86398-90505 GCF_982290655.1 Protofrankia sp. CiP1_Cm_nod3 | reverse complement strand
GCTGCTCCCAGTTCCAGCGGCGGTTCCGTCACCGGGCCCGCTTCGCCGGCGGGACAGGCCAGCCACGACCAGCAGCCACCTTCCGCCTTCCGCCGATTCATGGCCACCGGCTGGGTGTCCACCGCGGAGCCGACGCCGGCCCGTGACGATGTGGCACAGTACGCGGCCCAGGATGTGGCCCAGTACGCGGCCAAGCGGCGCGCGCTGCTGAGCTCACGATTCCCGGCCGAGACGCTGGTGGTGCCCAGCGGTGGGCTCAAGGTACGGGCGAATGACACCGATTACCCGTTCCGGCCGGGCAGTGATTTCTTCTGGCTGACCGGTTGTCACGAGCCGGACGCCGTGGTGATTCTGCGTCCGAGCCCCGGTGGCGACCACGACGCCGTCCTGTATGTCGCCGACCGCTCGGACCGTTCCACACCGGCCTTCTACACCGACCGGCGCTACGGCGAACTGTGGGTGGGACCACGCGCGGGGGTACGGGAGACGTCGGCGGCTCTCGAGATCACCTGCCGCCCGCTCGACGAGCTCGCCGAGGCGCTGGCCCGGCTGTCACCGGCGACGACCCGGGTGGTACGCGGCCAGGACGAGCAGGTGGACCGCGCGGTCCTGCGGTACACGCCCGCCGGCCGGGAAGCATCCACCCCCGCCGGGACCGACCGGGACACGGAGCTGGCCCAGGTCCTCTCCGAGCTGCGGCTGGTCAAGGACGAGCACGAAACGGCCCTGCTGGAGCAGGCGATCGCCGCCACCGTCCTGGGCTTTTCCGAATGCGTGCGTGAGCTGGACCACGCGATGACACTGCCCAACGGCGAACGGTGGCTGGAGGGCACGTTCTGGCGCCGCGCCCGGGTCGACGGCAACGACGTCGGGTACGGCTCCATCGTCGCCTGCGGCCACCACGCCACCATCCTGCACTGGGTCCGTGACGACGGGCCGGTACGGCCCGGCGACCTCGCGCTGCTGGACATGGGTGTCGAGTCCCGCTCGCTTTACACCGCCGACATCACACGCACGCTTCCCGTGAACGGACATTTCAGCGATGTGCAGCGTCAGGTGTACGACGTGGTCCTCGCGGCCCAGCAGGCCGGAATCGAAGCGGTGCGACCGGGCGCACAGTTCCTCGACCCGCACCGGGCGGCAATGCGGGTGATAGCCGAGGCGCTGCACGGCTGGGGGCTGCTCCCGGTCAGCGTCGAGGAGTCTCTCGCGGAAGACCCCGAAGCACCGAACGCGGGCCTGCATCGCAGGTATACCCTGCACTCCACGTCACACATGTTGGGCCTCGACGTCCACGACTGCGCCCACGCCCGTGACGAAGCTTACCGCGACGGCCCACTCACGGCCGGGATGGTGCTCACGGTCGAGCCGGGGCTGTACTTCCAGCCCAACGACATTACGGTGCCGCCGGAGCTGCGCGGGATCGGGGTGCGGATTGAGGATGACATTCTCGTCACCACCGCGGGCCACCGCAACCTGTCGGCCGCGCTTCCCCGCGCCCGGGGGGAGCTGGAAAACTGGATGGCCCGCCACCGCGGCACCTGAGCCCGGGCATGACCTGGGCGACAGGTTGCGGGCCCGACAACCTGTCGCCCAGAAAACAGCACTGCCACATGCCCCAAATTGGCCATAAGCGGCACCAACCAGGGGCCCGGCCTCTTCCGCGCCGGCACCGCCGTACGACTGACCCCCCGCGTCATGGTCCACCGCTCGGCCGCAGCCGGCCCCGTGCGCCCGCGACCACGCGAAAACAGTTGTGACCGCGTGGGATTCGGGCAACTGGACGAATGCGGCCGAGAGCGGCTCAGTGAGCCTTGTCGTACGCCTCGACGATGTTGGAGGCGATACGACCACGGTCACTGACCGTGTAACCGTTGGCTCGCGCCCACTCACGAATGTCAGCGGTACGGTCGGTGCCGCCGGTACGACGAGAAGCGCCGCGCTGCCCACGGCGGGCGGCAGTTGCCCGGCCACCCGAGCGACGCGCCGCCCCAACGAACGGAGCCAACGACTCACGCAGCTTGGTGGCGTTCTTCTCGGACAGATCGATCTCGTACGAAGCGCCGTCCAGCCCGAACCGAACAGTCTCATCGGCCTCGTGTCCATCGAGATCGTCAATCAACGACACGATGGTCTTCTGCGCCATGCCTCTCTCCTTCAGGTCAGCGAACCGCGGAACTCTTCGAGACTAGTATTACCACGTCATCAGGAAGAACTGTAACTGCTGGTTCGGACACGCGCGACCGCCATCGCCCGCGACATGCCGTCCGCGGCGTCATCGACACCACACAACGTCCCTCAGGTAGACGTGAGTCACGTCTAGCCAAAGCGCTGGAGGCCACCGTCAGGATAAATTTTGATCATGAGTTGTCGCCGAATCACGACTTCCGATCCGAAACGCCGGTGGTCGGCGCAGACAAGGACGTCACGGTCCGGCCGGCAGCGGTGAGCGCCACGCAACGCCATCAAGGATCCCGCACCTGCGAATGCGATACACCACGTATGGGCCGCAGCCGCGCTCATCCGATTCACGGTCTGGTAGTAGAGCTGGCCCGGTAGTAGCGCCCAAGGAGCCACGGTGGATGAGCGGACATGGATCGTCGATGCGGCAAATGTGATAGGAGCCCGCCCGGACGGATGGTGGCGCGATCGCGCGGCCGCCGCCGCACGCCTGCACGGACGCCTGTCCGCGCTGTGCCAGGGGGCCTCCACGCCACGGGCGGCGGCCAGCGAGGATCTGCCGGCCAGGGAGGACCTGCCGGCCGAGGTGATCCTGGTGCTCGAAGGGGCGGCCCGGGCCGGGGTCGCCGCGAGCGGGCGGCCCGGCGCCGGTGAGCCGGGCAACCGGCCCGCCGGGCTCGTTGTCGTCCACGCCCCCGCGGCGGGTGACGACACGATCGTGGCGGCGGCCGCCGCGGCGGTCCAACAGGGACGTGGCGCCGTTGTCGTCATCACCGCGGACCGCGCGCTCCGCGCCCGCGTCCACGCTGTGGGCGCGGCCACGGCGGGGCCAGGATGGCTGTGGGCGCTGCTCGACCGTCCCCGCTAGAACACGCCCGCCAGAACACGCCCGCCAGAACGCGGCCACCCGCTGGGAACAGCCGCCCACGGGAAACAGCGCCCATCGCCCGGACGGCCCGGACGGCCCGGACAGACGCTCAGACGGACGGCTCAGACAGACGGCGCGGTACGCCCCGAATGCTGGAAGACGGGCGTCAGCCGCGCGGAGAACCGGCCGGCACCGGCACCGACCTCAAGGGGAATGCCAAAGCACGCCGACAGCGCCGGGCCGGTCAGGACCGTCTCGACGGGCCCGGCCGCGACCACCCGGCCGGCGCGCAGCAGCAGCGCATGGGTCACACCCGGCGGAATTTCCTCCACGTGGTGGCTGACCATGATGGTCACCGGCGACAGCGGGTCCGCGACCAGCCGGGTCAGCCGCGCCAGCAGGGCCTCACGGGCCCCCAGATCGAGCCCGGCGGCCGGTTCGTCCATCAGCAGTAGCTCGGGGTCGGTCATCAGCGCACGCGCAATCTGGACGCGCTTGCGCTCGCCTTCGGACAGGGTGCCGTACCGCCGGTCGGCGAGATTCCGGCAGCCGACCTGGGTGAGCAGCTCAAGGGCCCGCCACCGGTCGTCATCGGTGTATTTCTCGGTGGCCCGCCCGAGCACCGCCCACGCGGCCGTCATGACCACGTCGAGGACGCGTTCGGTGGCCGGCAGGAGGTCCGCGACCGCCGAACTCGCCAGGCCCACCCGGCTGCGCAGGTCGAACGCGTCGACCTCACCGAGCCGGCCGCCGAGCAGGTCGACCGTTCCGCGAGTCGGGAAAACCCGGCTCGCCGCCACCTGGAGCAGGGTTGTCTTCCCGGCGCCGTTCGGCCCGAGAATGACCCAGCGTTCACCGTCGGCAACGGTCCAGTGGATGTCGGAAAGGAGCGTCGCGCCATCCCGCACAACAGTTACCGAGTCCAGGCGCAACACCACGTCTGTCACGGGCCTCACGTTACGCGACCCGTCCCGGCGCGGAGCCGGCCGGGACGGTGTGCCTATCGGGAGGTGACCGACTTCTCAGCAATTCCGCCGCATTCGCGCCGGGCAGGCCGT
>NZ_CEVIVD010000004.1:84552-85926 GCF_982290655.1 Protofrankia sp. CiP1_Cm_nod3 | reverse complement strand
ACCTCCACGATCACCCGGGACCCGGTCCGGCGCAGCCGCACGGACAGTGGGGACCGGCCGTGCACCAGCGCGTTGGTGACCAGCTCCGACATCAGCAGGACCACGGAGTCGACGGTGTCGGCGTCCACCGACCACGTCCGCAGCAGGTCGCAGGCGCGTCCCCGGGCCGCGCCGAGGCCGGCCGGCCCGTCGGGGACCGTGATGTCGGCGTAGCGGGTCGCCCCGCCCGCGTCGGTGTCGGGCAGCCCCACCAGCAGCAGGGCCACGTCGTCGTCATGGCCGGCGTCCCGGCCGAGGGCCTCCAGGGCCTGGTCGGCCCGTCTGCCCAGGGAGCCGTCCTGCCGGGCGAGCACCGCGGCCAGGTCCGAGACGCCGGCGTCGATGTCACGCTCCCGGCTCTCCACCAGCCCGTCGGTGAACAGGACCAGCAGCGCCCCCCGGTGCAGCCGGACGGTGTACTCCTTGACGTCGCCGCGGCCGAGCCCGAGCGGGGTGCCGACCTCCATGTACAGCCGCGACACCAGGCCGTCGGGGGCCACCACCAACGGCGGCGGGTGCCCCGCGTTCGCCAGCGTCAACAGGCCCGTGTGCGGCTCGATGACGCCGTAGATGCAGGTGGCGATCTGGCCCTCGTCGATCTCGCTGACCACGCCGTCGAGCAGGGCCAGCACCTCGTACGGGGACAGCTCCAGGCGGGCGCAGGTCCGCACCGCGGTCCGCAGCTGGCCCATGATCGCCGCGGCCCGGACCCCGCGGCCCATGACGTCACCGATGACCAGGCCCACCCGGCCCGCGCCGAGGTCGATCACGTCGAACCAGTCCCCGCCGACCTCGGTGTCCTCGACCCCGGGCACGTAGCGGGCGGCGATCTCCAGCCCCTCCGGCTCGACCACGGTCGGTGGCAGCAGGCTGCGCTGCAGGGTCAGCGCGGTGTCCCGGCTGCGCCGGTAGAGCTCCGCGTGCTCGACCGCGACCGCCGCGCGGGCCGCGAGCTCCTCGAGGAAGGCCACGTCGGCCTCGGTGTACGGCGGCCGGTCGCCGGCGGCCATCAGGCTGACCACACCAGCCACCTGGCCGCGCAGGACCAGCGGCACGGCGGCGAGGGTGTGCGCGCCGACATGCCCCATCCAGCGCGCCATGTCGGTGGACGACAGCCAGGAGGCGCCGGCCAGCGGGGCGATGTGCCCACGCCCGGTGAGCGCGGCGAGGTTGACCGGGCTGTCCCGCGGCCACCGGCCCGTCCGGGCCCGGGGTATCGGCAGCTGGGTCAGGCCGGGGCGCACCGACACGACCGCCCGCCGCAGCACCGGCGCCCCGGCCGGGCCGGCGTCCGGGCCAGCCGGGGCGTCCGGGCCGCCCGGGCCGTCCGGGCCG
>NZ_CEVIVD010000004.1:26391-84527 GCF_982290655.1 Protofrankia sp. CiP1_Cm_nod3 | reverse complement strand
CCGGATCGTCCGGGCCAGCCGGATCGTCCGAGCCGGGCTCGACCAGGTAGACCGCGCACGAGTCGGCCAGTTCGCCCACGATGACGTCGGTGAGCGCCCGCAGGGCCCGCTCGGGCTCCTCCAGCGCGCTGCCGACCGCCCCGGTCGCCCGGGCGAGCAGCTCGAGGCGACGGCCGGCCTCCCGGGCCGCGGCCGCGGCGGTGCGGGCGGTCTCCTCCGCCCGGCGGCTGGAGCGGGCCTCGGCCAGGACGCGCTCGAACAGCGTCGCGCGTTCCAGCGCCCGGGCGCACTGGTCGGCGAGCGCGGCCAGATACGCGCGGTCGGCCGCGGAGAACGCCTGCCGGGCCCGGAACCCGAACAGCAGGACGCCGAACGGCGCGTCGACGGTCGCCAGTGGCAGGATCGCCCAGGCATGCTCGTCGGCCTCGGCGAGGACCGCGGCCTGCTCGGGCGCGGGCCACCGCGCGGTCAGCTCTTCCCGGTCGAGGAGGAACAGCGGCGAGGCGCCACGGACCGCCTCCGCGACCGGGTGGGACGCGTCCAGGCCGATCCCCGACCACGCCTGGGCAAGGAGCGCAGGGTAACCGAGCAGCGACCGGAAACGCAGGCAGTTGTCGACCTCGTCGACCAGGGCGATCCCCCGCCCGTTCGCCCCCAGTACCTGCCGGCCGGCGTCGAGCACCACGACGGCGACCTCGTCAACGCTTACAGCGCGTGACAATGCCGCCGTGACCAGGCGAACCTGCTCGTCCTGTTCATCCTGCTCGTCCTGTCCGGTCCGTCCATCCCGTCCGGTCCGTCCATCCCGTCCGGTCCGTCCGTCCCGTCCGTCCGCGCCGGACGTTGTGCCAGCTGTGCCGGAGCTGTCGGCCGCCGGCGTGCCGTGCCGCCGCGGCGGCCCGGACCTCGGTCACGTCATGGCTGACGCCGATCCACTCCAGCGGATAATTACCCTCAGTAATAGGAACGATCCGCATGACGAGCACCCGCTCCGTCCCGTCCGCGGTGTCGAGCCGGAACTCGGCGTCGAAGACGGCGCGCTGCTCGACAGCCCTGCGCCAGGCGTCGGCGACCCGGTCCCGGTCCTCGGCGTGCACACCGTCGAGCCAGCCCGCCCCGGCGATCTCCGGGAAGCTCTGGCCGGTGGCGGCCCGCCAGCGCGGCATGTCCACGTCCAGGGCGCCGCGGGCGCCGGCGTGGAACACGTCCGTGTCCCCGGCCCGCGCGAGCGCCCGGTACCGGGCCTCGCCGCGGGCCAGCTGGTGCCGGGTGTCGCCGATCCTGGTGACGTCGGTGGCGACGAGCGCCGCGCCCAGCGGCACGCCATGGGCGTCCGTGGCCGGGAACCAGCTCATCGTCCAGATCCGCGGCGGCTGGGCGGCGGTGGCGGCGCTGACCTCGAAGGTGGCCACCGGCTCGCCGGTGGTGAGCACCCGCCGCAGCAGGCGGTCCATCTCGTGGCCGATGTCGCCGAGCAGCTCCGGCATGGTGCGGCCGATGTGCTCGCCGGGCGCCCGCCCGTTCAGCCTGGCCAGGACGTCGTTGACCCGCAGGTAGCGGCCCTGGGTGTCGTAGAAGGCGAAGCCGGCCGGCGCCTGGGTGAACAGCGCCTCGAGCAGGGTGATGACCGGTTCCACCGCGGCGGGCGGCCGCGGCGGGCTCCCGCCCGGGCCGGCCTCGGCGGGCTCCCGCCCGGCGGTGCCCCTGCCGTCGTCGTCCCCGGCCACCTCGGCGTCCTCGGCTCTCTGCGCGTCCGGGTGGCCGGCGCCGTTCGTCCGGTGGGCCCTGTGAGCCTCGCTCCAGCCGGCCTGGTCACCCGCCGGCCCGCTCCGCGGCTGTCCGGAAAGCTCCCCGAGGAACGGCGTCGTCATGGGAGACGATTGTGGCCGGTGTGGCACCGTTGTGCCCAAAACCTTCGACGGCCCGGGACACACCCTGAGCCTGGAAGACACCTCATGCGCCCGATCGTGCCGGGCCGGGCAGGCCGTGCGCTGTCCATCGACCGACAGGGGTGGCGCGCATCGCATGTGCGACGTCGCATGCCCGGCGGCGTCCCGCCCGTCCTCTCCCGGCCGCTGCCGGCCCTGGGCCGCCCGGCCGGGCAGCACCCGCCCATGCCCCTGACAGTAGCCGGCCCGGCCCGGCCATATCGGGCCCAACGGATTCCCCGGGAACATGGGCCGCATTATCGACATCCTTTGTCGTTCCATTGTGATGAATGCCCGGGGCCAAACGCCCAGGATCATGCCGGGCCCTGTCGCCGGGGATTCGTTAGGGTCTGGGTCCGTGGCTGCTGGACACGGCAACGAACACGGACCCGCACCGGAGACCGGAGCGGACACCGGCATCGAGGGACAACTGTTGTGGACGCCGTCCGCGCGGCGGGTCCGCGCCGCCGGGGTCACCGCCTACCTCGAGTGGCTGGCCGCCGAACGGGGCCGACGGCTGACCGACGCCACCGCCCTGTGGCAGTGGTCGGTGGACGATCTCGACGGCTTCTGGGACTCGGTCTGGGACTTCTGCGCGGTCGAGGGCGAACGCGGGGACGGGCCCGCGCTCGCCGACGCGCGGATGCCGGGTGCCCGATGGTTCCCGACCGCCCGGGTGAACTACGCCGAGAACGCCCTGACCCGCCACGGGCCGGCGCCGGCGGTGATCGCCGTACGCGAGGACGCCACCACGGCCGTGGTGTCCTGGGACGAGCTGCGCCGCGAGGTCGCGGCGGCCGCCGCGGGCCTGCGCCGGCTGGGGGTCGGGCCGGGCGACCGGGTCTGCGCCGTGCTACCGAACTGCATACACGCGGTGGTCGCCATGCTCGCCACCACCGCGATCGGGGCGGTCTGGTCGTCCTGCTCCCCCGACTTCGGGCCCACCGGCCTCGCGGACCGTTTCGCCCAGGTGCGCCCGACCGTGCTCATCGGCGTCGACGGCTACACCCACGGCGGCAGGTCGTTCGACACGCTCGGCGTGCTGGCCAAGGCGGCCGAGCGGCTGCCCGGCCTGCGCGCCACCGTCGTCGTCGCCTACCTGGCCACGGACGCCCTCGACCGGGCCCGCGCCACCGGCCTGCCGGGCCTGCTGGCCTGGGAGGACCTGCTCGCCGGGTGCGACGACGCCGTCCCGGCCTTCCACCGTCTCCCGTTCGACGCGCCGCTGTGGATCCTGTACTCCTCCGGCTCGACCGGAAAACCCAAACCGATCGTGCACGGTCACGGCGGCATCCTGCTCGAACATCTCAAGACGCTGGTGCTCCACCTCGACATCGGGCCGGACGACCGCTTCCTGTGGGTGACGAGCACCGGCTGGATGATGTGGAACCTGCTCGTCTCCGGCCTGCTCGCCGGCGCGGCCGTGGTGCTCTTCGACGGGAGTCCGAAATTCCCCGGCCCCGGCACCCTCTGGCGGCTGGCCGAGGCCACCGGAGTCACCTGTTTCGGGACGAGCCCCGGTTTCCTGACCGACTGCGCGCGCTCCGGCACGGTCCCCCGTGAGATCGCCGACCTCTCGGCGCTGCGCACCGTGGGATCCACCGGCGCGCCGCTGCCCGCGCGGACGTACGCCTGGGTGTACGAGTCCGTCGGCGACGACCTGATGCTGTCCTCCATCAGCGGTGGGACGGAGGTGTGCACCGCGTTCGTGCTCGGCCTGCCGACGCTGCCGGTGCGCGCCGGGGAGATCCCCATGCGTGGGCTCGGCTGCGCGGTGACCACCTTCGACGAGCAGGGCAAGGAGGTCGTCGACGAGGTCGGCGAGCTGGTGGTCACCGCCCCCATGCCGTCCATGCCGGTCGCCCTGTGGGGGGACGAGGACGGCTCGCTGCTGCGGGCAACCTACTTCTCGGCCTACGAGGACGTGTGGCGGCACGGGGACTGGGCGAGCATCACCGCCAGCGGGGCGGTGTCCATCCACGGCCGGTCCGACGCCACGCTGAACCGCGCGGGCGTCCGGATCGGTACCGCCGAGCTGTACCAGGTGGTGGAGAGCATCCCCGGCGTGACCGAAAGTATCGTCATCGACACCTCGACCGCCGGCCGGCGTGGGGAGCTCGTCCTCTACGTCTGCCTGGCCGGCGGCGTGGTGTTCGACGACGCGTTCACCGGGACGCTGCGCGCCACGATCCGCCGTGAGCTCAGCCCCCGTCACGTGCCCGACCGCGTCGAGGAGATCGCCGAGGTCCCGCGCACCCAGAACGGCAAGAAACTGGAGGTGCCGGTCAGACGGCTGCTGCTGGGCGAGCCGCTGGAGCGCGCGGTCAGCCTCGGCGCCGTCGCCAACCCTCAGGCGCTGCTGCCGTTCATGCCGCCGACGACCCGCTGACCGGTCCGCTGACCGGTCCTACGACGTGACGATCCCCTGCCCGGTCAACTACCCGGGCAGGGGATCGTCACGTCGTACGCGTTCTACGCGGAAACCAGCCGTACGCGGGGCAACTAGTCGAGGAACTCCCGCAGCCTGCTCGCGACCGCCGGCTTGCGCAGTTCGCGCAGGGTGTCCCGCTCGATCTGGCGGATCCGTTCCCGGGTCAGCCCCAGCCGGTTGCCCACCTCGGCGAGGGTGTGCTGCTTGCCGTCGGCGAGGCCGAACCGCAGCCGCATCACCTCACGCTCACGCGGGGTGAGCCCGCTCAACACGCCTTCGATCTCATCCTGCATGGCGCCGTAGGATGCGGCGTCCGCGGGCGAGGTGGCGTCGGCATCCTCGATGAAGTCACCGAGGACGGAGTCGCCGTCGTCGCCGACCGCGGTCTCCAGGCTGACCGTGTCCTGCGCGTACCGCCGCAGTTCGACGACCTGCTCGATCGGCATGTCGAGCTCGAGCGCCAGCTCCTCGTCGGTCGGTTCCCGGCCGAGCGTGGAGACGAGCTGCCGCTGCAGCCGAGTGATCTTGTTGATCTGCTCGACCACGTGTACCGGGATCCGGATGGTCCTGGCCTGGTCGGCCAGGGCTCGGCCGATGGCCTGCCGGATCCACCAGGTGGCGTAGGTGGAGAACTTGTAGCCCTTGGCGTAGTCGAACTTCTCGACCGCGCGGATCAGGCCGAGGTTGCCCTCCTGGACCAGGTCGAGCAGGGTCATGCCCCGGCCGCTGTACTTCTTGGCGACCGAGACGACCAGGCGCAGGTTCGCCGAGACCAGCTGCTGCTTGGCGGCGTGCCCGTCGCGGACCAGGGTCTGCAGGTCCCGGCGCAGCTCCGGAGCCAGGTCGGGGTCGGTGTCGAGCTTGTGCTCGGCGAACAGCCCGGCCTCGACCCGCTTCGACAGCTCGACCTCCTGCGCGGCGTTGAGCAGCGGCACCTTGCCGATCTCACGCAGGTACATACGGACGAGGTCGGCGGTCCCGGCGTGCTCGGACGTCGCGCGCGTGGCCGCAGCCCCGCCCGGCGCCTCCTCTTCTTCCTCGTCGAGAACCTCGACCCCGAGTGTGGTCAGCCGGGCGACCAGGACAGGCAGCAGTTCAAGACCGAGATCGGCGGTCTCCAGTGCCTCACGGAGCTCGGCACGGCTGAGTTCGCCGGACTCACGTCCACGCGCGACGAGCTCGGCGACCTGAGTGACGTCGAGTTCGTCGGTATCATCGGGCACGGCAGCCAAGCTGCGGCTGGGCGTCGTGCGGGCAGGAGTGGATGACCGACGAGTCCGTCGCGTGCTCACGGCACGCGTACGCGGCTCATCGGAGCGCTCATGAAGTTCGAGGGCAGGCAGCGTCATCAGTAGCAGATCCGAAGGTCGGTGCGGGTGACGGGTCTTGGTGCTTGCACGTATGGGCAACGCCTGGGGACGTCTCTCCCATTCCGCGTTCAGACACAACCGGACGTAAGCGATCGCCGGGTCTACGAAGCAGTGTAGACCCTCACCCTCGGGACGCCGCACCCGCTGTCGCGAAGACTACTCCGCGGATCGGCCAGTGTGTCACGAATAACTAATTATCTCTTCAGTTCTCCACGTCCGCGCTGTCGAGAACGAGACTAGCCCCAATTTTCCACCAACATGACCACAACAATGTGGACAGACCGTAACAATCGTCACTGAGAGTACGTGAGATCACGAAGGTGCCACGAGGTTCCGGCGCTACCGGCCACCGGCCCCGGTACCCTCACACGATGTCATCGCCGGCCCTGTCGTCCGAGGTGCTCGCCGAACTCCGAACGTCCGCGATCGAGGTACTGCGGGACAACGATCTGGGCGAGGCGACCCGGCCCTCCCCGACGCTCTACCCCCACCAGTGGCTGTGGGACAGCTGCTTCATCGCCATCGGGCTACGGCACGTCGACCCCGGACGGGCCAGCCGGGAAATCCTCGCGCTGCTGCAGGGCCAGTGGCTCAACGGGATGATCCCGCACGTCATCTTCTCCGGCTCCGGCAGCTACCACGCCGGGCCCGACCGGTGGCGCTCCGACCTCGTCGACGCCGGCCCGCGGCACGTGCAGACCACCGGCGTCACCCAGCCGCCGATGATCGCCGAAGCTGTCGTCCGCGTCGGCGAGGTGTTCGACCCGGCCCGGCGCCGCGAGTTCTACCGGGCGGTCTATCCGGGCCTGCTGCGCTACCACTGCTGGCTGTACCGCGAACGCGACCCCGACGACACCGGGCTGGTCACTCTGGTCCACTCGTGGGAGTCGGGGATGGACAACACCCCCGCCTGGATGGAGCTCACCCGCAGGGCGGCTCCCATCCCCCTGAAGCTCATCCGCCGGCTCAACGGGGATGGCGCGCTCGACGCCCTGCGCCGGGACAACAAGGAGGTTCCGTCCGACCAGCGGCTGTCCGCCACCGACCTGTTCACCCTTTACCACCTGGTCGGGGAGCTACGCGACGCCCGTTACGACTTCAGCCGGATTCGTGCGTCCCGCGTCCCGCTGGTACAGGATGTCGCCTTCAACGCGATTCTCGCCCGCGCGAACGACCACCTGCGCGACATCGCCGCCGACATCGGCGAACAGCTGCCCGCGCAGCTGCTGCGCTCGGCCCGCCGGACCAGGGCGGCGCTGCCCGCCCTGTTCGCCGACGGCATGTACTGGAGCCGGGACGCGCGTTCCGGCCGGCTGATCCGAAGGCCCACGATCGCCGGCTTCCTCGCCCTGTACGCCGGTGTCGTGCCCCCCGCCGGCGTCGAGGATCTTGTCAGCCGGATGACCGCACCGCGGTTCTGGCCGGCCCACGGCATCGCCAGCACCCCCACCGACGATCCCGACTTCCAGCCCCGCTGCTACTGGCAGGGCCCGGTCTGGGTGAACATGAACTGGCTGCTCGCCGACGGGCTCGACCGCGCCGGCCGCGGCGAGCTCGCCGACCGGCTGCGCGCCGACACGATCTCGATGATCGCCGGTTCCGAGGGCCTGTACGAGTACTACTCACCGTTCGACGGCACCGGAGTGGGCAGCAACCACTTCTCGTGGACGGCAGCCCTGCTCCTGGACCTGCTCGACGGCCGGAAACCGGCCCACCGCCTGCCGTCCGCCCGCACGGGCGCGGACGGGGAGCACCTGACCCGGCACGGCGGCTGACCAGCCGCCGCGCCGGGTCCACCGGCTCCCGCGATACTGGCGGAAGGCACATATTCGTGATCTGCGGTATTCCCGCGGCAGTCAAGATCGATTCGGTGCGAGGCGGCGCTGTGGCGTGGGCTACGACGACGAGGCCGCAGGCTGTTCGCCGGGTGAGGGCGGGACCGTGAGGCGGGCGATGGTGACGGTGTGGCCGGCCGGGCTGGTCTGGGTCGTCAGCGGGCCGTCGGCGGCGGACTCCGGCCGCGGGCGCTGGTCGAATATGACGATGTAGCCCGAGGCCAGGCTGAGGTGGTTGAGGTAGCCGTCGAGCTGGGTCATCGCTTCCTTGACCGGGTCGGCGTAGCCGGGGCGGTGGGTCTTCACCTCGAAAGCCTCGTGCTGTTCGGCACTGGTGCCATCGGGGGCGGTGTAGCGCCAGGTCATATGGATGTCGGCCCAGCCGCCGCCGGCGGCGAACTCCCGGAAGACGTCACCGTCGCCGTTCACAGCCCGGTCGAGCCAGCTCAGGAAGATGGCGTGCGGGATGGCCTCCCGGTAGGGCCTCTTCACCCTGAGCATTGGCTCGTTGTTCCGCCAATAGCGGGCGAGCGTGGTCAGCATGTCCGGCACGTCGAAACGGCCGTCGGGGCGGACGAAGTCCCGCGGTGCTGGAAGCGCCCCCGGTCACGCACGACGATCTCGGCCAGCGCGCGGGCGATGACCTCATCGTAGATCGGGTTGGCGATCCGCAGGCCGCCGTCGGGCGTCTCGGCGACCAGGCCGAGGTCGCGTGCATAGGACCGGTCGTCCGAGCAGGTCAGGTCGGCCGGCTCGTCGGTGCTAGCGAGAACGGGCTCGAGAACCCGGCGTACCGCCGGCTCCTGGAGCCGGCGGACGAGTGAGTCGAGGTGACTTGGCCGGGCCTGGATGATCCGTTCCCGGGCAGCGTTGACGTGTTCCACCGAGACCGGCTCTGTGACCGGGACCTTCATCCGGTCGACGATCTCGGCCGCCAGCGCGTTGACCAGCCAGGGCTGGCCCGTGGTCAGCCGGTGCACCTGCTCCACGGCCTCATCGGTGAACACCCGATCGGTCTCTGCCGTGTGCTGACTGTAAAGATCGTGGATCTCGTCCAGCGTGAAGTCACCGAGTCGCAGCGACTCGACGATGACGTTGAACGGGCTCGGCCCCCCGGACAGTTCTGGGCTGCCGCCGGCGGCGACCTTGTAGTGGCGAACGTCCCGCAGCCCGCACAGCGCGACCGAGGCCGGGAACGCACTCGGACGGTATTCAAAGCCGGTGCGCAGCTGGGAGAGCACCCTGACCAGGGTCGCCCCCTCCAGCGAGTCGATCTCGTCCACGCACCGGCCTCCGCTGCCTACCGACCACAACCCGATCAACGCAACTCTACGGACAGCGCTCGGCGTGGTCCTGCGACGGCTCGACAGCCGAAGGCTATCTAGATCAGGCGAAATACCGCATCCCGCCGCGATACCGCCCGGTCTCAGCTGCAGCCGCTGGTGGAGCCGCACTGCTCGCACACGTAGCAGCTGCCTGCGGGACGCATGGTGACCCCGCAGGTGAAGCACAGCGGCGCGTCCACCACGTTCTGCGCCGACAGCGCCTCGCCCGGTGGGACGCTGCGCGGCAGTTCGCCCCGCACCTCCCGGGCCGACAGGCCCACCGGGTGGGTGTGACCGGTCTCGGCGGGCACCGTCGGCACCGCCGCGGCACCGGCCGCCGCCGCCTCGTTCGCCGCGGGCCCGGCCGTCGCGGAGCCGGTCGCCTCGGCCGGCCCGGCGTCGGCTGTCTCCACCGTGTCCGTTTCCACCGCGTCCGGCTGGCCGGCCCCGCCGTGCTGGCCGGTGAGCTGGCGGGCCCGCTCCCGCGCGCTGAGGACGCCGAGCTCCGCGCGGGTCTGCTCGGGGAGGTAGTCCAGGGCCAGGCGACGGAAGAGGTAGTCCATCACCGACTGGGCGATCCGCACGTCCGGGTCGTCGGTCATGCCGGCCGGCTCGAAGCGCATGTTGATGAACTTGCGGACGTAGGTCTCCAACGGGACGCCGTGCTGGAGCGCGATCGAGACCGCGATGGCGAACGCGTCCATCACGCCGGAGAGGGTCGAGCCCTGCTTCGACATCTTGATGAAGACCTCGCCGAGCCCGTCGTCGGGATACGACCCGGCGGTCAGATACCCCTCGGCACCGCCCACGGTGAAGGAGACGGTCTGCGACTGGCGGATCTTCGGCAGCCGGCGCCGGACCGGACGGTGCTCCCCGGGCTGTGCGGCGGCGGGCTGTGCGGCCGGCTGCTCGCCCGCGCCCCCGGTCACGGACCGCTTCGCGCCGCGCAGGTCCGACAGCGGCTGGCCGACCTTGCAGTTGTCCCGGTAGATCGCCAGCGCCTTCAGACCGAGCCGCCACCCCTCCAGGTAGATCTGCTCGACGTCCTCGACCGTGGCCGACGTGGGCATGTTGACGGTCTTGGAGATGGCGCCGGACAGGAACGGCTGGACCGCCGCCATCATCCGGATGTGGCCCATCGGGCTGATGGCCCGCTCCCCGATCGCGCAGTCGAAGACCTCGTAGTGCTCGCGGCGCAGGCCGGGGGCGTCGATGACGTGACCGTGCTCGGCGATGTACTCGACGATCGCCTCGACGGTCTCCTCGGCGTAGCCGAGAGCGCGCAGCGCGGCGGGAACCGTCTGGTTGACGATCCGCATGCTGGAGCCGCCGACCATCTTCTTCATCTTCACCAGCGCGAGGTCGGGCTCGATGCCGGTGGTGTCGCAGTCCATCGCCAAGCCGATCGTGCCGGTCGGGGCGAGCAGGCTGACCTGCGCGTTGCGCCAGCCGTGCTTCTCCCCGACGCCCTGGGCGCGCTCCCACTCGCGGGCGGCGACGGCGAGCACCCGGGCGTCGTCGACCCCGACCGTGCGGACGGCGTCCGTGGCGGCGGCGTGCTTGCGGATCACCCGGCGGTGGGCGTCGGTGTTGCGGGCGAAGCCGTCGTAGGCCCCGAGCGCCGCCGCGAGCTCCGCCGAGCGGCGGTAGGCCGTCGCGGTCATCAGCGACGTGACGGCCGCGCCCATGGCCCGGCCGCCCTCGGAGTCGTACGCGCGGCCGGTGGCCATCAGCAGCGCGCCGAGGTTGGCGTAGCCGATGCCGAGCTGGCGGAACATCCGGGTCACCCGCGTGATCTCCGGAGTCGGGAAGTCCGCGAAGCAGATCGAGATGTCCATCGCCGTGATGATCAGCTCGACGGCCGCCACGAACGCGTCGGCGTCGAAGCTGAGGTCCTTGCGCAGGAACTTCATCAGGTTCAGCGACGCCAGGTTGCAGCTGGAGTTGTCCAGGTGCACGTATTCGCTGCACGGGTTGCTGGCGCTGATCCGGCCGGACTCCGGGCAGGTGTGCCAGTCGTTGATCGTGTCGTCGTACTGGATCCCGGGATCCGCGCAGTCCCAGGCCGCCTGGGCGATGGAGCGGAACAGCGACCGGGCCCGGAGGGTCTCGATCGTGCGCCCGTCGAGCCTGGCCCGCAGGTCGAAGCCGGCGTCGTCGACGACGGCCCGCATGAACTCGTCCGTCACCCGCACGGAGTTGTTGGCGTTCTGGTACTGCACCGAGACGATGTCACGGCCGCCGAGATCCATGTCGAAGCCGGCGTCCCGCAACGCACGGATCTTGCTCTCCTCGCGGGACTTGGTCTCGACGAAGTCGACGATGTCCGGATGGTCGACGTCGAGCACGACCATCTTCGCGGCCCGCCTGGTCGCGCCGCCCGACTTGATCGTGCCGGCCGAGGCGTCGGCCCCGCGCATGAAGCTCACCGGGCCCGAAGCGGTGCCGCCGGAGGACAGCAGCTCCTTCGACGATCGGATACGCGACAGGTTCAGCCCGGCGCCCGACCCGCCCTTGAAGATCAGCCCCTCCTCCCGGTACCAGTTGAGGATCGACTCCATCGTGTCGTCGACCGAGAGGATGAAGCAGGCCGAGACCTGCTGCGGCGCGGGGGTGCCGACGTTGAACCACACCGGGCTGTTGAAGCTGAACACCTGGTGCAGCAGCATCCAGGTCAGTTCGTGCTCGAAGATCTCGGCGTCCGCCGGCGAGGCGAAGTACCCGTGCTCGGTGCCGGCCGCGCCGTAGGCGCGCACGACCCGGTCGATGAGCTGGCGCAGGGACCACTCGCGGGCGGAGCTGCCGAGCGCGCCGCGGAAGTACTTGCTCGTGACGATGTTCGTGGCGTTCACCGACCAGAAGTCGGGGAACTCCACCCCGCGCTGCTCGAAGTTGACCGAGCCGTCGCGCCAGTTGGTCATGACGACGTCCCGCAGCTCCCAGGTGACCTCGTCATAGGGGTGGACGCCCGGCGAGGTGTTGACGCGTCGCACCTGCAGGCCAGCGGCCCTGGGGGCGGCCTTGGTGCCGGCCCTGGGGGCGGCCTTGGTCGCTTTCGTGCCACGGTTGTCGGTCATGGCGCTCCTCGTCTGGCGTCGGTCGGATGGTGTTTCTCACCAGCTGTCTGTCGCGTCGGGGTGCGTGGCTACGACGGCGCCCGGTCGGCCCGCCCGCGCAGGTCGGTGATCGCCGTCTCGAAGTCCGCCAGCGAGTCGAAGGAGAGGTACACCGAGGCGAACCGCAGGTAGGCGACCTCGTCGAGCTCCCGCAGCGGCCCGAGGATCGCCCGGCCGATCTCGTCCGAGGCGACCTCGGCGGCCCCCGAGGCACGCAGCGTGTCCTCGACCAGCTGGGCGAGCCGGGCCAGCGCGTCCGCCTGGACCGGCCGCCCCTGGCATGCCCGCCGCACGCCGGCGATCACCTTCCCGCGGCTGAACGGCTCGGTGACACCGCTGCGCTTGATGACTCGCAGTGACGCCTCTTCGATCGTCGTGAAACGACGGCCGCAGGACGGGCACGACCGACGGCGACGGATCGCGGCGCCCTCCTCGGCCTCCCGGCTGTCGACAACCTTGCTGTCAGGGTGCCGACAGAACGGACACCGCACGCACAACCTCCAAGATCTTGTCGACTTACAGCCACGTAACTACAAGATGTTGTGGTCAACACTAGGACCGGACACCACGAGCTGGCAAGCTGGCCCACCCGCGGAACCTCATGACACATGCATCACAGAAGACCCTTCATGCGGACCTGTCATGACAGGCCCGTCATGGCAGGCCCGTCACGGCAGACGGAGCATCTGACCGGGGACGAGATCGGTCGTCTCCAGCCGGTTGAGGCCGGCCAGCCGGGCCACGACCACCCGGGTGTCACCGTCGGGAGCCAGCGCGCGCGCGATGCCCCACAGCGTCTCCCCGGAACGCACCACGTGGACGCGCACCGGCCGGTCGTCCCCGGTCGGCGCGGCCGACGACGTCACCCGGGCCACGGACAGCACCAGGCAGGACACCAGCATGACCAGGACAATCAGGACAACCCGGCCCCGCCCGGTCAGCCGCAGCGGAGGCTCAGCCGACGCCCGCATCGTCCACCTCCCCAACTTCCACCAGCACATACCACTTCCAACAACATGATCAAAGAACATCCGTTCGATCGAACGTCTGATCGAGTTTGTACCGCACGGTCCCGACGGAATCGTCGTGACACGCTCGAACAGACGTTTGAGATATCCGGCCGCGGCGGTTACGGTCGTAGCGATCAGATTCAGGTCAGATCCAGGTCGTGGCCGCCAGCTCCGGTTCACGGCAGAACGTCGGATATGCCGGGAGCGCAAGTCTGCCATGACCGACAACGAAGGAGTACGGCAGGGATGACCACCGACGACAACCGCACCCGCCGCGGCCGGCCACCCCGCGGCTCCGTGCGCGACCTGCCGGACGGGCCGGCGGACGCCACGGGCCTGACCCCCCGCCAGCGCAGGGTGCTTGAGGTGATCCGCGACGCCGTCGAGCGCCGAGGCTACCCGCCGAGCGTGCGGGAAATCGGCGATGCGGTGGGGCTCACGAGCACGTCCAGCGTCGCGCACCAGCTCAAGACGCTGGAGGAGAAGGGCTTCCTGCGCCGCGACCCGCACCGCCCGCGGGCCATGGAGGTCCTCTCCGCGCAGGCACCGGTACGCCCCGTGCCACGCCAGGCGCCCGCCGTTGGTACGCTCGCGGCAGGCTCGTCGGCGGCTGGCCCCGCACAGGCGGCCTATGTGCCGGTCCTCGGCCGCATCGCCGCGGGTGGGCCGATCCTCGCCGAGCAGGCGGTCGAGGAGGTCTTCCCGCTCCCCCGCGAGATCGTGGGGGAGGGCACCCTGTTCACCCTGCGGGTCGTCGGGGACTCCATGGTCAACGCCGCGATCTGCGACGGCGACTGGGTGGTCGTCCGCCAGCAGCCGGTCGCGGACAGCGGCGAGATCGTCGCCGCGATGATCGACGGCGAGGCGACGGTCAAGACGCTGCGCCGTCGTGACGGCCACGTCTGGCTCGAGCCGCAGAATCCGGCCTATGCTGACATTCCGGGTGACAGTGCGACGATCCTCGGCCGGATCGTCGCGGTTCTTCGCCGGGTCTGATCCTCCCGGGAGTGAGCATGGGCACAGGTGTCGACCGGCACCGCGCCGGCCGGGTCGTGGCTGTCGTCGGGCCGACAGCGGCCGGCAAGAGCGACCTGGCGATCGCGCTGGCCACCGAGCTGGGCGGTGAGATCGTCAACGCCGACTCCATGCAGCTCTACTGCGGGATGGACATCGGCACCGCCAAGGTGCCGCCGGCGGAACGCGGTGGTGTCCCCCATCACCTGCTCGATGTCTGGGAGGTCACCCGCGCCGCCGACGTAGCGTCCTACCAGGCGCTGGCCCGGCAGGCCGTCGACGGCCTGCTGGCCGCCGGCCGCACGCCGGTGCTCGTGGGCGGCTCCGGGCTCTACGTCCGGGCCGTCCTCGACGACCTCGCCTTCCCCGGCACCGACCCGGCCGTACGGGGACGGCTGGAGCGGGAGCTGTCCGAGCGGGGCCCGGCCGCGCTGCACGCCGATCTCGCCGCGCGGGCGCCGGCGGCGGCGGCGGCCATCCTGCCTGGCAACGGCCGGCGTATCGTGCGCGCGCTGGAGGTGGTGGAGCTCACCGGCGGCTTCACCGCCTCCCTGCCGGAGCACCGCTCGGTCTACGACGTGGTCCAGTTCGGCATCGACCACCCGCAGCTCGACGAGAGGATCGCCGGCCGGGTGGCCGGTATGTGGGCCGCCGGCATGATCGAGGAGGTCCGCGCCCTCGTCGACATGGGCCTGCGGGACGGCCCCACCGCGTCCCGGGCGCTGGGCTACGCCCAGGTTCTCGCCTGGCTCGACGGCGCGCTCGATTCGGCCGAGTCGGCCCGGCTCGCGACAATCGCCGCGACGCGCCGACTTGCACGCAGACAAAGGTCGTGGTTTCGGCGCGATCCTCGCATAATTTGGCTGGACCGTCCCGACGTCGAACAGGTGGCGGGCATGGTCGACTCGGCCTGAACGTGCGACGACTCCGTGGCTCGTTCTTCCCGCCGGCTGGAGACACCCGTCGTCTGGAGACATGTGTGACCGCGATCGAGTTGAACCTCGTCCCGGCCCTGTGTGCCGCGTTCGACGACGGGTCGTTACAACTGCACTACCAGCCCGAGGTCGACCTGCGCACCGGGTCGGTCCCCGGGATGGAGGCGTTCCTGCGCTGGCACCATCCCGACCGGGGGCTGATGAACCCGTCGCAGTTCATGCCGGCCGCCGCGGCCGCGGGCCTGTCCGACCAGGTCGGCCGCTGGGTGTTACGCACCGCCGTGGCCGAGGCCCGGACATGGCACGAAATGGCCGCGGGAACCGCGATCCGCCCGCCCCGGCTGTGGGTCAACGTGACCGCCGACCAGCTGACCCGGCCCGGTTTCGCGATCGAGGTGGAACAGCTCCTGCACGGCCGTGCGCTGCCGCCGGGAGCGCTCGGGCTGGAGTTCACCGAACAGACCCTCGGCCTCGCGCGCGTCGGGGTGCCCCGGCTGCTGGCCCGGCTGCGCTCGTTCGGGCCGGCCATCGGCGTCGACGGCTTCGGCACCTGGTACGCGTCGCTGTCCACCCTCGACGTCCTGCCGCTGGACATGGTGAAGATCGATGGCCGCTTCCTGCACGCGATGCAGCGGGACCTGGAGGGCGAGGCTGTCCTGGCCTCGATCATCACACTGGCCCACCGGCGGCGGCTGGTCGTGACCGCCGAGGGCGTCGACAGCGCGGTCACGGCGTCCCGGCTGGCGGCGATGCACTGTGACCGGGGAGCCGGCCGCCTGTTCTGCCCGCCCGTCCCCACCGACGACGCCCGGATGATCGCCCTGGGCCGCGGCCGGCCGAACCGGCGCCACGGGCGCTCCCGGCCGGCCAGCGGCACGGGACGCGCCGGGCGCGCCGCGCCCGACCGCGGTGACCGGGCCACCGGCACCGCCAGCATGGCCGCCGTCATCTGACCGGGAACCACCGTCGTCCGGTCGAGAAAATTCGGTCGCGGCCCCGGAACGGACGTGGGAGCCTGCGATAAAGGAGGCAGCGACATGACGTTTCCCGCCCTCTTCGACGCCTCCGGCGAGGCGCTCGACCTCGCCGACCGTCTGGCACTGCGCCGGGTACCAGGCCTGGCAACCGAGCTCGACGACGTCACCGAGGTCGAGTACCGCCAGCTCCGGCTGGAGCGGGTGGTCCTCATCGGGGTGTGGACCTCGGGCACGGCCGCCGAGGCGGAGACCTCCATGGCCGAGCTCGCCGCCCTGGCGGCCACGGCCGGCTCGGTCATCCTGGACGCGCTCGTCCAGCGTCGGGACACTCCCGACTCGGCGACGTACGTCGGCTCCGGCAAGGCGCGTGAGCTGCGCGACGTCGTCACCGCCACCGGCGCCGACACCGTCGTCTGCGACGGTGAGCTGACCCCCGGCCAGCTGCGCCAGCTGGAGGACGTCGTCAAGGTCAAGGTCATCGACCGGACCGCGCTGATCCTCGACATCTTCGCCCAGCACGCCACCTCCCGGGAGGGCAAGGCCCAGGTCGAGCTCGCGCAGCTGCAGTACATGCTGCCGCGGCTGCGTGGCTGGGGTGAGTCGATGTCCCGCGCCGGTGGTGGCATCGGCACCCGCGGCCCCGGCGAGACGAAGATCGAGACGGACCGGCGGCGGCTGCGCACGCGCATGGCCAGGCTCCGCCGGGAGCTCGCCGGGATGAAGACGGTCCGGACGACCAAACGCTCGGCGCGGCAGCGCAGCGGCATCCCCGCGGTCGCGATCACCGGCTACACCAACGCCGGCAAGTCCTCGCTGCTCAACCGGCTGACCGGCGCCGGGGTGCTGGTCGAGGACGCCCTGTTCGCCACGCTGGACCCGGCCGTGCGGCGGGCCACGCTGCCCGACGGCCGGACGTTCACCCTCGCCGACACCGTCGGCTTCGTCCGCCACCTGCCGCACCAGATCGTGGAGGCGTTCCGCTCCACCCTGGAGGAGGTCGCCGACGCCGACCTGCTGCTGCACGTCGTCGACGGCTCGCATCCCGACCCGATGTCACAGATCTCCGCGGTCCGCACCGTGATCAACGACATCGACGCCGGGGACGTCCCCGAGCTGCTGGTCGTGAACAAGATCGACGCCGCCGGCCCGGACGTGCTCGCCCGGGTGCGCCGCGCCGTCCCCGGCGCGCTCCTCGTCTCGGCGCGCACCGGGGAGGGGCTGGCCGCCCTGGTGGCGGAGCTGACCGAGCGCGTCCCCCACCCCGACGTCGAGGTGTGCGTGCTGCTGCCGTTCACCCGCGGTGACCTGGTCTCCCGGGTGTACGCCCGCGGGGAGGTCCTCGGCCTCGAGCACACGGCGACCGGCACGGTCCTGCGGGCCCGGGTACCGGCCGAGCTCGCCTCCCAGCTCACCAGCTTCTTCCTCGAACCGGCCTGAGGCTGGCCTGAGGCTGGCGGGCCTACGCGGCCCGCTGGCCCACGCCGTTGCGCCAGAACTCGACCAGCAGCGCGGCGGTGACCTCCGGGTTCTCGGTCGCCGGCGAATGCGCCGCCCCGGCGATCACCTCGTAGCGGGCGTCCAGGCGTGCCGCCATCTCCGCCTGCAGACGCGGCGGCCAGGCGTCGTCGGCGGCCCCGTGGGCGACCAGCACGGGTACGTCGTCCTGGCTGACGGCGTCAGCGAGCTCACCGACCCGGTCGGGTTCGCTCAGCAGCTGCTCCCCCATCACCCGCAGGCCGACGTTGCTGCTGGCGAAGAACCGGCGCTCCAGGAACTCCAGGCCACCGGGCGGGTACACGGCGGTGTCCGCGGCCCGCATGGCGGCCCATACCGCGTCCCGGCCGCTGCGCTTGTACACCACCCGCATGGCCTGCAGCGCGATCCGCCGAGGGCCGACGATCCCGGCCGGGCCGGAGCTGAGCAGCACGAGGCTTGCCACGCACGACGGGCGGGCGATGACCGCGGTCCGCGCGACCAGCCCCCCGAAGGAATGGCCGAGCAGGTGCACCGGGCGACCGATCTCGTCGGCCACCCGGCCGACGTGTCCGGCCAGCGCGTCGACCGTGCAGTCCCGCTCCGGGTCGGCCGCGGGTGACTCGTACTGGCCGTGCTGGTCGACCGCGACCACGTCGAACCCGGCCCGCGCGAGCCGCGGAATGATCGGCAGGAAGTCCTCCTTGCTCCCGGTGTAACCGGGCAGCAGGACGACCGGCGGGTCGACGGGCGATCCGGCTCGTAGGACCGCGAGGCTCGCGCAGGTCGAGTGCTGTACCCCGGATGGCAGTTCCGTCGACCTCGAGATCATTACCCAGGACTCCCCTGCTCCCACACGGCGACCACGTACCCCACACCGTAAGGGGCGGCGACATACTCAGCACGAGACGTCCATGACCACGTGCGCGTGTCGCTCATGGTGATGCCCGGATCGTGCGCTGTGGCGGTGACGGTAGCACCGGCAAGCCGCGCGCCGGCGAGTACCTGCCACGACGCGCGGCCCGCCGCCAGCAGCTCCCGCGAGAGAGCCGGGTCCAGGCGCAGCAGCGCGGCCGCGTCGCCGGCGGCGAGCGCCGCCGCCACCGCGGCGTCGTGGCCGTCCGCGCGGCTGTCGAACCCGCCGGGCGCGCCGGCCGTCCGCCGTGCGCTGCCGTCGCCCATCACCAGCAGGGCGACCCGCCGCGCCGAGCCGGCGAGCTCGGCGCCGATCCGGGCGGCGTCCGCCGCGCTGGTCGTCGCGCTCACGCCGAAGCCGGTGACCGCGCCCTCCCACCGGGCCTGCCCGAGCAGCCAGGCCCCGACCGTCAGCGACAGCGGCAGCGCCGGGGCCGCCTCCGGCGTGGGAGAGGCCGCCGCGGGAGGATCCGGGACGCGTCCCAGCGTGACCGACAGCGGCACTCCGTAACCGGCCATGCTTCCGGACTCGCCTGCGGCGTACGGCCCGGTCCGTGGCGCGTCACCCACGACGACGACCACGTCCGGGCCGCCGGCCACAAGCCGGCGCACGGCCTGGACCGCCGGCTCACGCACCGCGACGGCCTCACCGGCGGCGAGCTCGGGGACGAGCAACGGTGGATGCGGGCAGAGCACCGCCGCCGTCAGCGTCACCGCCGCAGCGCGGGCATGCCGAGCAGCGTGGGCGCGCCCGCGGCGGCCGCGGCGGCCGGCCGTTCCCGCTCGGCCTCCCACAGGTCACCGGCCCTGGTCCGCCGGTGGGCGAGCAGCGGGCCGTCCGCGACGAGGTGATGGGGCGCGCCCCGCGTGACCGCCGTCCGCACCACGTCACCGGGACGGATCAGGGTGGCCGACGGCGCGCCCAGATGGACCAGCCGGCCGTCCCGGGCGCGACCGGAACGCCGCCCGGTGGCGGCGTCCTTGCGCCCCTCCCCCTCGACGACGAGGACCTCCACCGGCTGGCCGACGAGCGCGCGGTTGCCCACCCAGGAGACCTCGTCCTGGACCGCCACGAGCCGTTCGTAGCGGTCCCGCACGACGGCCGGGTCGACCTGGCCGTCCATGGTGGCGGCCGGGGTGCCCGCCCGCGGGGAGTACTGGAAGGTGAAGGCCCCGGCGAACCGCGCCTGGCGCACCACGTGCAGGGTGTCGGCGAAGTCGGCCTCCGTCTCGCCCGGGAAGCCCACGATGATGTCGGTGGTGATGGCGGCGTGCGGCATCGCGGCCCGGACCCGCTCGAGGATTCCCAGGAAGCGCTCCTGGCGGTAGGAGCGGCGCATCCGCCGCAGCACCGCGTCCGACCCCGACTGCAGCGGCATGTGCAGCTGCGGGCAGACGTTCGGGGCCGTCGCCATCGCCTCGATCACGTCGTCGGTGAAGTCCCGTGGATGCGGTGAGGTGAACCGGACCCGCTCCAGCCCCTCGATCGTCCCGCAGGCGTGCAGCAGCTTCGCGAACGCCCCGGGATCGCCCAGCGACCGGCCGTAGGAGTTCACGTTCTGGCCGAGCAGGGTGATCTCGATGACGCCGTCGGCGACCAGCGCCTCGACCTCGGCCAGGACGTCGCCCGGACGCCGGTCGGTCTCCCTGCCCCGCAGGCTCGGCACGATGCAGAAGGTGCAGGTGTTGTCACAGCCGACGCTGATGCTCACCCACGCCGAGTGGTGCGTCGAGCGGCGGGAGGGCAGCGCGCTGGGGAAGACCTCCAGCGCCTCGACGATCTCGACCTCGGCCGCCGCGTTGTGCCGTGCGCGCTCGAGCAGCACGGGCAGCCGGTGCAGGTTGTGGGTGCCGAAGACGACATCCACCCAGGGCGCCCGCTCGGTGATCGTCGCACGGTCCTTCTGCGCGAGACAGCCGCCGACCGCGATCTGCATGCCCGGATGCTGCTTCTTCGCCGGGTACATCTGGCCAAGATTGCCGTAGAGCCGGT
This sequence comes from Protofrankia sp. CiP1_Cm_nod3, assembly GCF_982290655.1. Lineage (NCBI taxonomy): Bacteria > Bacillati > Actinomycetota > Actinomycetes > Frankiales > Frankiaceae > Protofrankia > Protofrankia sp. CiP1_Cm_nod3. The sequence goes on along the minus strand of NZ_CEVIVD010000004.1, from coordinate 64,205 downwards.
TGTCGGCGTTCTCGCGGACGGCACAGGTGTTGAACACCACCACGTCCGGCGTGGCATCCGTGGCCGCGGGCACGTAGCCGGCGGCATCCAGCATGCCGGCGATCCGCTCGGAGTCATGGACGTTCATCTGACATCCGAATGTCCGGACCTGGTAACTGCGGGGACTCACACAGCCAGCCTACGGCGCGGGCGCAACAGACACTTTCCACCACCTCTGACAGGCGGCCCCTATCGGGCGGTCTCGACGGCGCGGGTCTCGCGGACCACCGTGACCCGGATCTGACCCGGGTAGGTCAGCTCGTCCTCGATCTGCTTGGCGACGTCACGGGCGAGTATGTGCGCGGCGATGTCGTCCACCTGCTCCGGGACGACCATCACCCGGACCTCGCGGCCGGCCTGCATCGCGAAGACCTTCTCCACCCCCGGGCGTTCCCCGGCGATCTGCTCGATGCGCTCGAGCCGTTTGACGTAGGACTCCAGGCTCTCCCGGCGGGCCCCCGGCCGTCCGCCGGAGATCTGGTCGGCGGCCTGGGTGAGCACCGCCTCGACCGAACGCGGCTCGACCTCGTTGTGGTGCGCCTCGATGGCGTGGACGATCTCCTCGTCCTCGCCGTAGCGGCGGGCGATCTCGGCGCCGATGAGGGCATGGCTGCCCTCCACCTCGTGGGTCAGCGCCTTGCCGAGGTCGTGGAGCAGGGTGCCCCGTTTGGCCAGCGCCGGCGGCAGCCGCAGCTCGGCGGCCATGATCCCCGCCAGGTGCGCGGACTCGATCAGGTGTGCCAGGACGTTCTGGCCGTAGCTGGTCCGGTACCGCAGCCGCCCGAGGATGGCGATCAGCTCGGGGTGCATCTCCGCGATACCGGTCTGCATGAGCGCGTCCTCACCGGCGCGCACACAGCGCGTCTCGACCTCGCGCCTGGCCCGGTCGTGCTCCTCCTCGATGCGGTGCGGGTGAATCCGCCCGTCTCCGACCAGGGCCTCCAGCGTGATCTTGGCGATTTCGCGGCGTACCGGATCGAAGCAGCTGAGCAGTACCGCCTCGGGCGTGTCGTCGATGATGACGTTCACGCCGGTGACCGACTCGAACGACCGGATGTTGCGCCCCTCACGGCCGATGATGCGGCCCTTCATCTCGTCGCTGGGCAGGTGCAGGACGGAGACGACCGACTCCGTGGTCGTCTCCAGGGCGACCCGCTGAATGGCCAGCGTAACGATCTTCCTGGCCCGTTCCTCACCCTGCTCCCGGGCCTGTGCCTCGATGTCACGGACCAGTACGGCCGCGTCCCGCCGGGCGTCGGCCTCGACGACCTTGACGATTTCGGCCCGCGCCTGGGCGGCGGTGAGCCGGGCCGCCTCCTCCAGCGTCCGGCGGCGTTCCTCCTCCAGGTCGACGACCTCCGCGCGCCGCCTGGCGAGTTCGGCCTCCCGGGCTGCCAGGTCGTGGTCCCTGGCCTCGATGTGACGGGCCTGTTCATCCATGGCGGCGGCGCGGGCCTCCAGCCGCTGCTCGCGCTGGGCGAGACGGGCGTCCCGCTCGTGCAGCTCCGCCCGCAGCGCCCGCACCTCCTCCTCGGCCTGCGTCCGGAAGGTCTCCGCAGACTTCCGGCCGGCCTCGCGCGCCTTCGCCTCGACAAGGGAGCCACGCAGCGCCAGCTCCGCATCGGCCCGCTCCCGCAGCGCCCGGGCGTTCTCCTCCGCGCGGCGGAGCAGGTCCGCGGCCTCCCGCTCCGTCTGCTCCCGCAGGCCGGCGGCCTGCCTGATGATCTCAGCGGCTTCGCCGGGCTCGGCCGTCGCCACCTCGGCGTCAGCGCCTCCCGAACGCAGGACGCGCAGGAGGAGCAGCGTGATTACTCCCAGACCCAGGAGCACGCAGACGGCAAGCACGACGAGGAGAACGCTCATCGGTCCTCCTCCCTCAGCCGGGATCGACCCGCGATCAGCGGGCCGGAACGGCGAGGGACTCACGAAACGGGCTGTTCCGGAACTCGTGAAGGCGTGTTGCCACCGACAAACGCCTGAGCCCACGCGGATGCGGCGGCGTCCGCAGACGTCGCGATCCGGGCCAGCCGCCCTCGTGTGAAGTTGTTTCGCACTATCGGAACCGCGTCACCGCGGGAGCCCTCTCACCTTTGCTGAGAGTAGGTCTGCGACTCATGGACGGTCAAGAAAAGCTAGTCAAGCGAACCATCCGCGACCTCCTCGGTGACCACTCGCACAACAAGATCGGACGGGTAGCCACGACGGCCGAGCAACGCGGCCAGACGCCGGGTGCGCACCTGGGCCGGCAGCCCTGCCATCGCCGGCATACGACGTCGCACCAGCTCCCGCGCGGCGGCCTCCTCGTCGTGGGTGTCCAGGTTGTCCTGGTCGGCGAGCGCCGCGGCGATGACCTCCACGTCGACCCCCCGACGGCGCAGCTCGTGCACGAGCCCGTGACGCCCCAGGCCGCGGTTCACCCGCGCGGAGGAGATCAACGCGGTGGCGAACGCCCTGTCGTCGACAAGACCCACCTCGGCCAGGCGGGCCAGCACCGCCCGCGCGGTATCGGGATCCACCCCACGCCGCGCCAGGGTGGCAGCCAGTTCCGCGTGGCTTCGCGGCCGGGCCTCAAGCTGACGCAGACAGATCTCCCGCGCTCTGGCGACCGGGTCCGCGGCCTCTTTCACAGGTCCGCGGCCTGTTTCACAGGTCGGCTGGCGGCGGGGACGCCGGATCCACGTCGAGCGTCGGCACCAGGCCGAGCTTTTCCTTGATTCGCTTCTCGATCTCGTCGGCGATGTCGGGGTTGTCCCGCATGAAGGAACGAGCGTTCTCCTTGCCCTGGCCCAGCTGGTCGCCGTCGTAGGTGTACCAGGCTCCCGACTTGCGGATGATGCCGTGCTCGACCCCCATATCGATCAACGAGCCCTCCCTGCTGATGCCGCCGCCGTAGACGATGTCGAACTCCGCCGTGCGGAACGGGGGGGCCATCTTGTTCTTCACGACCTTCACCCGAGTACGGTTACCCACGGCATCCGCCCCATCCTTCAGGGTCTCGATGCGGCGGACGTCCAGCCGCACGGACGGCGTAGAACTTCAGCGCCTTGCCGCCCGTGGTCGTCTCGGGCGAACCGAACATGACGCCGACCTTCTCGCGGAGCTGGTTGATGAAGATGGCGGTGGTCCCCGAATGCGACAGCGCACCGGTGAGCTTGCGCAGCGCCTGGGACATCAGCCTGGCCTGCAGACCGACGTGGCTGTCACCCATCTCACCCTCGATCTCGGCCCGGGGCACGAGGGCCGCCACCGAGTCGATGACGATGATGTCGATCGCGCCGGACCGGATGAGCATGTCCGCGATCTCCAACGCCTGCTCACCGGTGTCGGGCTGGGAGACCAGCAGCGCGTCGGTGTTGACCCCGAGCTTGGCCGCGTAGTCGGGGTCGAGCGCGTGCTCGGCGTCGATGAAGGCCGCGATCCCGCCGGCGGCCTGGGCGTTGGCGACCGCGTGCAGCGCGACGGTCGTCTTCCCGGACGACTCCGGACCGTAGATCTCCACGACGCGGCCACGCGGCAGCCCACCGATGCCGAGTGCCACGTCCAGGGCGATGGAACCGGTCGGGATGACCTGGACCGGTGGGCGGGTGTCGTCACCGAGCCGCATCACCGAGCCCTTGCCGAACTGCTTGTCGATCTGTGCGAGGGCGTTCTCCAACGCCTTCTCGCGGTCGAGTCCTGCCATCGGGGTCACTCCAGGCTGAGGTCGTCGATTCTTGGCCACGATGGCGACGGTAGGGGGCGGGTCCGACAATTTCGAGCGCCGGGCCGCGCCTGTGGACAACTGGACGGTCGAAGCAGCCACGATCAACAGCCTTTCTCACCCCACCGGGGCACCTCGCTACTCGACATCCACAGTAGGCGAACATGCGTTCGATGGCATCATCGACACGCCGTCGACACGCTGAGGCTCCCGGGATGGAGCCTCAGCGTTCGCGCGCGGGCACCCCGAACTCCTCGCACACCGCCCGCCAGACGTCCTTGGCGTCGTCACCGCGGGCGAGGGCCGCCTCGACCGTGGCCCCGCCGAGCCCGGCGACAACATGGTCGCGGGCAACCGACTCCGCGTACCCGGAGCCGAACTGCTTGTTCATTCGCGCCCAGAACTCGGTCAGCCGCACGGGTGCAAGTCTGCCCTTCCCGACAGACGGACTCGTGACAGGCAGACTCGAAGGCATGCCCGCGCCGTCCCCTCTCACGCTGTTCTCGGCCCCCACCCGGGCCTGGTTCACCGGCGTGTTCCCCGCGCCCACCCCCGCGCAGGCCGGCGCGTGGGAGGCGATCAGCCGCGGGGACGACGTGCTGGTCGTCGCCCCGACCGGCTCGGGCAAGACGCTCGCCGCCTTCCTGTGGTCGCTGGACCGCATCGCCCGCACCGGCCCTCCGGCCGACGCCTCCCGGCGCTGCCGGGTGCTCTACGTCAGCCCGCTCAAGGCGCTGGCCGTGGACGTCGAACGCAACCTGCGGGCCCCGCTGGCCGGGATCCGGGCCACCGCGGCGCGCCTGGGCCGGCCCGAGCCCGACGTGCGGGTGGGCATCCGCTCCGGTGACACCCGCCGCCGAGCGGCGGGCGTTCGGGCGGCTGCCCCCGGACGTGCTCATCACCACGCCCGAGTCGCTGTTCCTGATCCTGACCAGCCAGGCGCGCGAGGCGCTGCGCGGGGTCGAGACGGTCATCGTGGACGAGGTGCACGCCGTGGCCGGTACCAAGCGCGGCGCCCATCTCGCCCTGAGCCTGGAACGCCTCGACGCGCTGCTGGACACCCCCGCCCAGCGGGTGGGCCTGTCGGCGACGGTGCGCCCGGCCGAGGAGGCCGCGCGCTTCCTCGGGGGCGCCCGCGCGGTCACGGTGGTCCGCCCGTCCACGGACAAGACCCTGCGGATCGACGTGGTCGTGCCGGTGCCGGACATGACCCAGCTCACCGGCCCCAGCACCGACACGCGGCCGGCGGCGTCGATCTGGCCGGCCGTGGAGGAGCGGATCCTCGACCTCGTCCTCGCGCACCGCTCGACCATCGTGTTCGCCAACTCCCGCCGGCTGGCCGAACGGCTGTGCGCCCAGCTGAACACCCTCGCCACAGCGGAGGTGGCCCGGGCGCATCACGGCAGCGTCAGCCGGCAGCAGCGGGCGCTCATCGAGGACGATCTCAAGGCCGGCCGGCTGCCCGCGGTCGTGGCCACCTCCAGCCTGGAGCTCGGCATCGACATGGGCGCCGTCGACCTCGTCGTCCAGGTCGAGTCACCACCGAGCGTGGCCGCCGGCATGCAGCGGGTGGGACGGGCCGGGCACCAGGTCGGGGCCGCCAGCCGCGGAGTGATCATACCCAAGCACCGCGGTGACCTGCTGTCGTGCGCCGTCGTCGCCGAACGGATGCGCGACGGCGGGATCGAGCAGCTGCGCTATCCGCGCAACCCGCTGGACGTGCTCGCCCAGCAGATCGTGGCGATGGCCGCGATGGACCCCTGGCAGGTCGACGACGTCGCCGCGCTGGTACGCCGGGCGGCCTCGTTCGCGACGCTGCCGCCGTCCGCCCTGGATGCGGTCCTGGACATGCTCGCGGGCCGCTACCCCAGCGACGACTTCGCCGAGCTGCGTCCCCGCCTGGTCTGGGACCGGGCCACCGGCACCCTCACCGGCCGGCCCGGCAGCGGGCGGCTGGCGGTCACCAGCGGCGGCAGCATCCCCGACCGCGGCCTGTTCGGGGTCTTCCTGGTGGGTGAGAAGGCCAGCCGGGTCGGCGAGCTGGACGAGGAGATGGTCTACGAGTCCCGGGCCGGCGACGTCGTTCTGCTCGGGTCGTCGAGCTGGCGGATCGAGGAGATCACCCCCGACCGGGTGCTGGTGGCCCCGGCGCCGGGCCGGCCGGGCAAGCTGCCGTTCTGGCACGGCGACACGCTCGGGCGTCCCGCCGAACTCGGCCGCGAGATCGGCGCCTTCACCCGCGAGCTGGCCCGCCTCGACACCGGGCCGGCGCGCGAGCGCCTGCGGGCGGCCGGGTTCGACGGGTGGGCCACCGACAACCTGCTCGCCTACCTCGCCGACCAGCGGGCGGCCACCGGGCATCTGCCGGACGACCGGACGATCGTCGTCGAACGCTTCCGGGACGAGCTCGGCGACTGGCGGCTGGCGGTCCACTCGCCCGTCGGCGCCCCGGTGACTGCGCCGTGGGCGCTGGCCATCGCCGCCCGGCTGCGCGACCGCTACGGCGTCGAGGTGCAGATCATGCACTGCGACGACGGTGTCGTCGCGCGGATCCCGGACGCCGGCCTCGCCCCCACCGCCGACGTGGCCGTGTTCGACCCCGACGAGATCGACGCGCTCGTGCGGGCCGAGGTCGGTACCAGCGCGCTGTTCGCGGGCCGGTTCCGGGAGTGCGCGGGCCGGTCGCTGCTGCTGCCGCGGCGCACCCCCGGCCGCCGGACGCCGCTGTGGCAGCAACGGCAGCGCAGCGCCCACCTGTTGGAGGTGGCAGCCCGCTTCGACGACTTCCCCGTGGTGCTGGAGACCATGCGGGAGTGTCTGCAGGACGTCTTCGACGTCCCCGCCCTGACCGGGCTGATGCGTCAGGTCGCGGCCCGCACGCTGCGTGTCGTCGAGGTGGAGACCGCGGCACCCTCGCCGTTCGCCCGCTCGATGCTGTTCGGCTACGTCGCGGCGTTCATGTACGACGGGGACACCCCGCTGGCCGAACGCCGGGCCCAGCTGCTCGCGCTGGACAGCTCCCTGCTCACCCAGCTGCTCGGCCAGGCCGACCTGCGGGAGCTGATCGACGCGGCCGTGCTCGCCCAGGTGGAGGCCGAGCTGCAGCGCCTGGCACCCGGCCGGCGGGCACGTGACGTCGAGGACGTCGCCGACCTGCTGCGCGTGGTCGGCGACCTCAGCACGCCGGAGGCGCTGGCCCGCGGCGCGGCCCCGGCCCACCTCGCCGAGCTCGCCGACACCCACCGCGCGCTGCGGGTACGCATCGCCGGCGAGGAACGCTGGGTGGCCGTCGAGGACGCCGGCCGGCTGCGCGACGCCGTCGGCATCCCGGTGCCGGCCGGGGTGCCGACGGCCTTCACCGAAACGGTCCGCGACCCGCTCGGCGATCTGCTCGCCCGCTACGCGCGCACACACGGCCCGTTCGACGCCGAGGCGGCCGCCGACCGGTTCGGGCTGGGGGTGGCGGTGGTGACCGCCGGTCTGGAGCGGATGCTCGCCACCGGCCGGCTCGTCCGCGGCGAGCTGCGCCCGGGAGACACCGGAGAGCAGTGGTGTGACAACACGGTGTTACGGATACTGCGCCGACGCAGCCTCGCCGCCTCCCGCCGCGACGTCGAACCCGCCCCGACGGCGGCCCTCGGCCGCTTCCTGCCCGCCTGGCAGGGGATTTCACACGGCCGGGACGGCGCGCACGGCGGCAGCCACGGCGTCGACGCGGTGCTGCGGGCCATCGAGCAGCTGCAGGGCGCGCTGATGCCGGCCAGCGCCTGGGAGCAGCTCATCCTGCCCGCCCGGGTGGCGGACTACCAGCCGGGGATGCTCGACGAGCTGTGCGTGTCCGGTGAGGTGCTGTGGGCCGGCGCGGGCGGGCTGCCCGGCAACGACGGCTGGCTGGCCCTGGTCCTCGCCGACAGCGCCCCCCTGCTGCTGCCACCACCCGCCCCGGACGCGGCGGGCACCCCGCTGCACGCCGCCGTGCTCGAGGCCCTCGACGCGGGGGCCGCTCTGTTCTTCCGGACCCTCTCCGACCGGGTCACCAGCCTCGACGACGCCGCGCTCGCGGCCGCGCTGTGGGATCTGGTGTGGGCGGGCCTGGTCACCAACGACAGCCTCGCCCCGCTGCGGGCCTCGCTGGCCGCCCGCCGCGGCAGCCATCCGACCGCCCGGCGCAGCCCACGGTTACGCCCGGTCCGCTATTCCCGCCCGGCTGTCCCCCGCCCGCGCATGCCGTCACGGACCGGCCCGCCGACGGTGGCCGGCCGCTGGTCGCTGCTGCCCGAGCGGGATCCCGACCTGACCCTGCGCGCCCACGCGCAGGCCGGGACGCTGCTCGACCGGTACGGGATCGTCACCCGCGGCGCGGTCACGGCCGAGGGGCTCCCGGGCGGTTTCGCCGGGGTGTACCGCGTCCTGTCCGCCTTCGAGGACAACGGGCAGTGCAGACGTGGCTACTTCGTGGAATCCCTCGGCGCGGCCCAGTTCGCCGTCCCCGGCGCGGTCGACCGGCTGCGGGCGACGCCGGCGACGTCCGGCGCGACCGTGCTCGCCGCGACCGACCCGGCGAACCCCTACGGCGCCGCCCTGCCCTGGCCGGCCAGCTCTTCGGGACACCGGCCGGGACGCACGCCGGGCGCGCTCGTCGTGCTCGTCGACGGCGAACTGGCGCTGTACGTCGAACGCGGCGGCCGGACGCTGCTGACCTGGACCGACGGCCCCGGACGGGTACAGCCGGCGGTCGACGCCCTCGCGCTCGCCGTGCGGGACGGCTGGCTGGGGCAGCTGTCCGTGGAGAAGGCCGACGGCCAGGCCGTGCTCACCAGCGAGCTGCGCGCCAGCGAACTCGGGCAGGCCCTGGAACGCGCCGGCTTCCACCCCACGCCCCGCGGCCTGCGGCTACGGGCCTGAAGCCTGCGGCTACGGGCCTGAACCATCCCGCATGAGTTCGCGCAGGCCGTCGGCGAAGCCGCGCAGGGCTGCGGTCCCTCGCTCGAGCTCGCCGCCGCGCCCCATCCCCGGCATCCCCGGCCCCGCCGGCGACAGCGCCGACGGTGTCGAGGCGAGCAGGTCACTGGCCGCGGCCAGCATCTCGTCGAGAGCGTTCGCGGCGGTCGTCATCGCGCTCACCAGGCCCATGATCATGCTGGTGATCTCCGCGCGGCGGTCCGGGTCGACGACCGCGCGCGCCGCCGACTCGGCGGCCAGCACCCGGGCGGCCTGGCCGCGCAGACCGTCGACCACCTGGGCGGCCGACACCATCGCCGCGCGGACCGCCTCGGCGGCGGCCCCGGGCGGCAGCGCCCGCAGCATCGCGGCGAGCGCGAGCATCGCCGCCTCGCCGCGCTGCAGGGGCTCCGCGGCGGCCGAGCCCCGCAGCCGCAGCCGCGAAGGCAGCGGCGCCGTCGGCAGCGGCAGCGCCGCCGGCAGCGCCGGGGCCGCCCGCGCCTGACGCCAGGACAGCCCGGCCCGCACGAGCGCGCCGGCGCCCACGACCAGCCAGGCCCACGTCCCGTCCAGCACCGCGGCGGCCGGGGTGAGGACCGCGACCCCGGACCACACCCGCGCGGACGTGGCGGCCCGGCGGCGCAGCCGGGCCTGGGTGCGGACCAGCCGCTGCTCGCCGCGCAGCAGGTTCCGGCGTTCGATGTCGGCACGCAGCCACTCCGGCAGGCGGCTGCTCGGCCCCGTCCCGTGTGCCGGCAGCACCGTCAGCCGTCCGGCTGATCGGCCGGTCCCTTGTCCAGGGACGGCGGTGATCCCTTGTTCAGGGACAGCGTGCCGTCGGATCCGCCCGCCGCCGGCCCGGCCGACAGGGCCGTGCGGATCTCGGTGAGACGGTTGGACGCCTTCGCGTCCAACGACGCCCGGCGAATCTCCAGCATCCGCGACTCCACCCCCTGCGAGGACAGCTCGTGGTGTCCCAGGGCGACCGCGTAGCGTTGCTCGACCTTGTCCCGGACCTGCCCCAGCGTCGGGGTGTCACCCGGCGGGGTGAGCCGGGACATGCCGTCGAGCGCCTTGCTCATCTGCTCCTGCATGGCGGCGTGCTCGATCTGGGTCAGCAGCCGGGCCCGCTCGGCGAGCTGCCCCTCCAGCCGCAGCGTGTTGTCCTCCACCGCGCGGCGGGCCTGCTCGGCGGAGAGCACGGCCTGCTGGTGCAGGGACTTGAGGTCGTCGAGGGAGCCCTCCGCGGCGACGAGCTGGCCGGCGAACGCCTGCGCGGTCTGCTCGTAGCGGGCGGCCGCGTCCACCTCGCCCTTCGCGCTGGCCGCGTCCGCGAGCAGGATGGCCTGGCGCGCGGAGGCGGCCAGGCTCTCGACCTCCTCGATCTGGCGCGCCATCCGCATCTCCAGCTGCCGCTGGTTGCCGACGACCGCGGCGGCCTGCTGTACGAGCGCCTGGTGCTGCCGCTGCGCCTCGGTGATCGCCTGGTCGATCTGGACCCGGGGGTCAGCCTTCTCGTCCAGCTTCCGGTTCGCCGACGCGGACAGATAGCGGTAGAACTTGCGGACGACGTTCGCCATACCCCCGATCGTCGCACGCCAAGCCGGACATCGGTGCCCCCCGGCCTACGAAAACGGCAGTCGGCTAGGCGGCACGGTCGACCACGGCGGTGGTCGCGCCGCCGCGGGACTGCATGGCGGCCATCGGCGGCATCCCCGCCATCGGGGCGCCCACCCGGGCCGGGCCGCCAGCCGCGAGCTCGGCGAGCTCCAGGTCGTCGCTCACCTCACGCAGCAGGTCGGCGAGCCGGACGCCGAGCGCGTCGCAGATCGACGCCAGCAGCTCGGAGCTCGCCTCCTTCTGCCCTCGCTCGACCTCGGAGAGGTATCCGAGCGAGACCCTCGCGTTGGAGGACACCTCACGCAGGGTCCGGTGCTGATCCTGGCGGCGGCGGCGCAATGCCTCGCCGAGCATGCGTCGGAGCAGGACCATCGTGCCTCCTCCTTCGTCCTCGGGCTGGGCCTTACCGTATACCTGCTGTCCACCGTGATGGCTGGCCGTTGATACGACTGTAACCATGTAAGCAACACGCGTCCGGCGGTTCATCCCAGTCAACAGGTATGAACAGTCAGGGTACGCCGAAGAACGTCCAACGCCTGGACGACCGCATAGACACGGTTCGTACGACGGTCGCCGGGGAGGCGTAGGGACCTCGTCAGCGTGCCGAAGGCACCAACCATACCTATGTGCAGGGTCCCGACGGGCTTGCCCTCCTGCTCGTCGGGGCCGGCCACCCCGGTCACCGCCAGCCCGGTGCTCGCCCCCAGCAGGTCCCGCACGCCCGCGGCCATCGCCGCCGCCGCCTCCGGGGACACCGCGCCGGACGTCGCCAGCACCTCCGGGCCGACCCCGAGCACGTCCCGCTTGGCCTCGGTGGCGTAGGAGACCACCCCGCCGCGCAGCACCGCGCTGGCACCGGCGACATCGGTGAGCCGGCCGGCGAGCAGCCCGCCGGTCATCGACTCGGCGACGGCGAGCGTCTCACCGCGCTCGGCGAGCAGCCGCAGGACGGTCCCCTCCAGGGTGTCGTCGTCGACGCCGTAGAGCGCGGTCCCGAGCGCGTCGCGGGCCGCCTTCTCCACCGGCTCGATGAGCCGGTACGCCTCGGCCCGGTCTGCGGCGCGGGCGCTGACCCGCACCCGGGTCTGCCCGCCGCTGGCCAGAAAGGCGATTGTCGGGTTCCCGACCGGGGCGAGCCGCTCGACCTCACCGGCCAGCGCCTGGGCCACCGCCGACTCCCAGATCCCGGCGGTGCGCAGGACCCGGTGCACCACGACCGCCGGCTCCCCGGCCCGGCGCAGCAGATCCGGCAGGACCGACCCGGTGAACATGGCGTACATCTCGCTGGGGACGCCAGGCAGGGCGTACACCACGCCGCCGGCTGTCTCCAGCCGGACGCCGGGGGCGGTGCCGACCTCGTTCGGCAGCGGTTCGGCTCCCTCGGGGAGATCTGCCTGCCGGTAGTTCATCTCCGGCGCCCCTCGGTCCGTACCGCTCGGCACATCCCGCCTCAGCGCCTGGAACCGACGCCGTAAGGCCGCCTCCAGGAAGGCGTCCCGGCGCAGGGCCACACCAGCCGCCAGGGCGATCCCCTCCCTGGTCAGGTCGTCCTGGGTCGGCCCGAGCCCGCCGGTGAGGATGACCGCGTCCGCGCGGCCCAGCGCCGCCCGGATCCCGGCCGCGATCACGTCGACGTTGTCGCCCACCACCGTTGACATCGTCAGCCGTACGCCCACGTCGGCGAGCTGCCGCCCGAGCCACGCCGCGTTGCCGTTGACGATGTCCCCGAACAGCAGTTCGTCGCCCACAGCCAGTAGTTCAGCCCGCATCGTTCTCCTCGGAGATCGCGGGGACCGGCCGCGTCGCCTGCCGTCGCAGGGCCAGCGCCCGTCCCACGTAGTCAAGACCGGTGACCACCGCCACCAGCACCCCGGCGGCGAGAACGACCGCCCGCGCGGAGGCGGCGATCCCCTCCAGGGGAAGCACGTAGAGACCGATCGCGCAGTTGAGCAGCAGGGTCTTCAGCTTGCCCCCGCGGCTGGGCGCCATCACCCCGTAGCGGATCATCCGTAACCGCAGCAGGGTGACCCCGGCCTCCCGGACCACGACGACCACCGTCACCAGCCACGGCAGCTCACCGAGCAGCGACAGGGACAGCAGCGCGGCACCGGTGAGCGCCTTGTCCGCGATCGGGTCGAGGATGATCCCGAAATCCGTGACGATCCCGCGGCTGCGGGCGATGTATCCGTCGACCTGGTCGGTGACCGCCGCGAGCGCGTAGACGGCGAACGCCGCCACCCGCCAGCCGGAACCGTCCTGCCCGCCGGCGAACATGAGCACCACGAACACCGGGACGAGCGCGACCCGCCCGACGGTGAGCGCGTTGGCGAGGTTCAGCCGGCTGACAGCGGCACCAGCCCCGCTCATCCCACGGAGTCGACAACGTCGAGGAGCTCGGCGACCAGGTCCACCCCTTCGGCCGCGACCACCTTCGCGCTCACCAGATCACCCACCCGTACCCGCGCGGCCTCGGCCGGTGGCAGGCGGACCGTGCACGCCCCGTCGACCTCGGGCTGCTGGTGCGCGGCCCGTCCGTGCGCCAGCCCACCGGCGGCCTCCTCCACCAGGACCTCGACGACCGAGGAGAGCCGCCGCTGCGCGCGGGCGGCGGTCAGCTGCTCGACCAGGTCGGTCACGCGCGCCTGGCGCCGGCGTACCGTGGCCGGCGTGACCTTGCCGGGCAGGCCGGCCGCCTCGGTACCGTCCTCGTCGGAGTATCCGAAGACCCCGACGGCGTCGAGGTCGGCGTCGGTGAGGAAGCGCTCCAGCAGCGCGACGTCCGCCCGGGTCTCGCCCGGGAAGCCGACGATCACGTTCGAGCGGGCGCCGACGTCCGGGGCCAGCGCGCGGGCCCGCGCCAGCAGATCGAGGAAGGCGTCCGCGCCACCGAAACGGCGCATCCGCCGCAGCACCGACGGACTGGCGTGCTGGAACGACAGATCGAGGTAGGGGGCGACGCCGGGGGTCGTCAGCACCGTCTCCAGCAGGGACGGGCGTACCTCGGCGGGCTGCAGGTACACCGCTCTGACCCGGACCACACCGGTGATCGCGGCCAGCTGGGGCAGCAGCTTCTCCAGCGCCCGCAGGTCCCCGAGGTCCTTGCCGTAGGAGGTCGAGTTCTCGCTGACCAGGACGAGTTCCCGCACGCCCTGGCCGGCGAGCCACTCGGCCTCGGCGAGGACGTCCTGCGGCGGCCGGGAGACGTGTGCCCCGCGGAACGTGGGGATCGCGCAGAACGCACAGCGCCGGTCACAGCCACTGGAGATCTTCAACGACGCGACAGGCCCACCGAGCAGGCGCTGGCGCAGGACCGGCGGGCCGGACGCGGGCCCGGACCGCTCCGCCTGCCCTGCCTGCTGCCCTGCCTGCTGCCCTGCCTGGCGGTCGACCGGTGTGATCGGCAGCAGGGCCCGCCGGTCACGCGGAGTGTGCGCCGCGGGCTTCTCGCCGCGCAGCACCGCGTCCAGGTGGCTGCCGAGCGCCGGGTAGGCGTCGAAGCCGAGGACGGCGTCGGCCTCCGGCAGGCTCTCGGCGAGCTGCCGGCCGTACCGCTCGGCCAGGCAGCCGACCGCGACCACGGCCTTCGGGCCCCCGGCGGCGTCGCGCAGGTCGGCGGCGGCGAGCAACGTGTCGATCGAGTCCTTCTTGGCGACGTCGACGAAACCGCAGGTGTTGACCACCACGGCGTCGGCACTGGCCGGATCGTCGACCACGGCCCAGCCGTCCCCCCCGAGCCGCGCCGCGAGCTCCTCGGAGTCCACGTCGTTGCGGGCACAGCCCAATGTGATCAGCGCGACACGGCGAACAGGACGATCGGGCACGACGTCAGGCTACCGGGATGCCGGGTTACCAATGGCACAGTCTCCCGACGCACCCAGTCCCACACGTACGGTGAGAACCTGGCCGGGGCTGCCCCCCACTCCCAGATCCCGGCCGTTGCAGAAGACCGCCACCGACCCGGCGTTACCGATTCTGATCTCCACGGAACGGGCCGCCTTCACCAGCCGGCTGTCGCCGGGCTGCAGGAGCTGCTGCAGCAGGACCCGCTGGGCCTCGTCCCGCATCTCCAGCCAGCTCGGCTCGTCCCGCACCGCCACCTCGACGTTCACCCCGCTCGGCGCGGGCGTCGCGGACCGCACGGGCCCGGCGGGCGCACCGGTCGCGCCGGCTCCCGGCGTCACCGGCGGGACCGTGGCGGCAGCCCGGACACCGGTGGGGTCACGCAGCGCACCGCCGGAGCCGTTCGGGACGAGGACGGCGAGAGCCGCCAGGACACAGACCGCCACCAACGCGACGATCACCGCGGGCGCCCAGGGAAATCCCCGACGGGCCCCCGCCCCCTGCGGGATCAACGGGTCGACCGGCCGCGCCGGGAGCGGCTGCGGCCCGGTCAGCCGGCCGTGACGCCGGTCGAACTCGGCGATCAGCGGTACGGGATCGATCCCCAGAGTGCGGGCGATGCTGCGAATATGGCCACGCGCATACACCGAACCACCACAGCTGGTGAAATCGTCACCCTCTATCTGCTCAATCAGTGCGGTGCGCACACGGGTCCGCTCGCTGACATCCAAGATCGACAGACCCTGTCTGACGCGGGCGGCTGCGAGCACCGCGCCCACGCCCTCAGGGGACTGCATAGTCACCCTCCGCCCGGTCGGATCGGCAGTACTGGCGAGTCTACGGTGGTTGGCCAGTCGCCGAAAGCACACTCCGATGATCGCCGCCGACGTCACTAGCCATTGCGTAGAGTCACCAGAAGTCCTTCAAGTTCGTCCGGCATGACCAACACGTCCCGAGCCTTCGACCCCTCGCTCGGACCGACGATGCCCCGGCTTTCCATCAGGTCCATCAGCCGGCCGGCCTTGGCGAACCCGACCCGCAGCTTGCGCTGGAGCATCGAGGTCGACCCGAACTGGGTCGACACCACCAGCTCGACCGCCTGTACGAACAGCTGCAGGTCGTCCCCGATGTCCTCGTCGATCTCCTTCTTGGGCTCGGTGGCACCGTCGAACACATCCGCCCGGAACGCCGGAGCCGCCTGTTCCCTGGTATGCGCGACGATCGCGGCGATCTCCTCCTCGGAGACGAACGCCCCCTGGATCCGCGCCGGCTTCCCCGCCCCCATCGGCAGGAACAACGCGTCCCCGAGACCGACCAGCTTCTCCGCCCCCGCCTGGTCCAGGATCACCCGGCTGTCCGCCAGCGACGACGTCGCGAACGCCAGCCGCGACGGCACATTCGCCTTGATCAGACCGGTCACCACGTCCACCGACGGCCGCTGTGTGGCCAGCACCAGGTGAATCCCCACCGCCCGCGCCATCGCCGTGATCCGCGAGATCGAGTCCTCGACGTCCCGTGGCGCCACCATCATCAGGTCCGCCAGCTCGTCCACGATCGCCAGGATGTACGGATACGGCGTGTACACTCGCTCCGACCCCGGCGGCGCCACGATCTGACCGGCCCGCACCTTGCGGTTGAAGTCGTCGACATGGCGCACCCCGCAGGCGGCCAGGTCCTCGTAGCGGTTCTCCATCTCCTTGACCACCCACTCCAACGCGTCCGCGGCCTTCTTCGGACTCGTGATGATCGGCGTGATCAGATGGGGAATCCCCTGGTAGCTCGTCAGCTCCACCCGCTTGGGGTCCACCAGCACCAGCCGCACCTGGTCCGGTGTGGCCCGCGCCAGCACACTCGTGATCAGCGTGTTGATACAGGTCGACTTGCCCGCCCCGGTCGCCCCGGCGATCAGGATGTGCGGCATCTTCGCGAGGTTCGCCACCACATAGCCGCCCTCGATGTCCTTGCCCAGGCCGACCAGCAGCGGATGCGGGTTCCCGGTCGCCTCCTCGCTGCGCAGCACGTCCCCGAGCGAGACCAGCTCCCGGTCGCTGTTCGGGATCTCGATCCCGACCGCGCTCTTCCCCGGGATCGGGCTGATGATCCGCACATCCGGGCTCTTCACCGCATACGCGATGTTCTTGGTGAGCTGGATGATCCGCTCGACCTTCACCGCCGCGCCCAGCTCGATCTCGTACCGGGTCACCGTCGGCCCCCGGGTGAAACCCGTCACTTTGGCATCCACCCGGAACTGCGCGAAGACGTCCGTCAACGAACCGATCACTGTGTCCGTCGCGGCCGACCGCACCTTCGGCGGCGTACCCTGCTGCAACAGGGTCGGTGACGGCAGAACGTAGTCACTGTCCGCTGTCCCACTCAGTCCGGGAGCGACGAAGTGCTCCACCTCGGACGGCGGCTCGGGCCTTGGCCCGCGGCCACGCGTCTTCGCGGCCCGCCGTTCGCCAGCCCGGGGAGCCGGCGCCGGCTCGTCCGCCACCGGCGGCTCGGCATCTCCGAGCGCGTCGATATCGAACACGTCCGGATCCGGTAGCGACCGGGAGCCAGGGGCACCGAGCAGGTCCTCCACCAGCGACCCGCGGAACTGGTCCCGCGCCGGGCTGCCGGCGACCGGCTCGTTCCGGCGGCCTCCACGGCTGCCCACCGGCCGATGATCGTGATCGTCCCCGTGCTGGTGGTAACCGGCCACGAGCCTGTCCCGCAGATCGCGCAGCCGGTCGGGGATCACGCGGATCGGGGTCCTGGTGATCACGAGTATGCCGAACACGCTCACCAGGAGCAGCAGGGGTGCCGCCAGGTACGCGGTGACGGCGCTGGACAGCGGTGAGCTGACCAGGAACCCGGCCAGCCCCCCCGCCCGCTCGATCGCGGCGGTACCGGCACCGAAGTCGGGCACCCCGTGCGCGACGTGCACCAGCCCCAGCACACCCGCTGCGAACGCGGCCCAGCCGATCAGCACCCGGCCACGGCTGTCCGGATCACTCGGGCTGCGGATCAGCCGCCAGGTCGCGCCGAGGCCGAACAGCGGAAGCGCCAGCGCCCCCGCGCCGACCAGGAAGCGCAGCAGGCCGGCGACGACACCGCCCACCGGCCCGCCGGCATGGAACCAGACCGCGGCCATGGTGAGCGCGGTCGCGCCGAGCGCGGCAAGCCCCGCCCCGTCCCGCCGGTGCGCCTCGTCGATACGCAGGTCACGGGCACCCCGACCGATCCGGCGGCCCATCTCGCCCAGCAGCGTGGCCGCAATCCCCCAGGCCCGGACCAACAGCCGGATCGCGGCAAGGGCGGCGACCACGGTAAAAGGGGGGCGTGACCTGCCCGTACCGGTTCTTCCCGTATCGGTTCTTCCCGCACTGGCCTTCGCGGGGACGGCCTTCGGCCGGGGCCTGTTCGCTGCCGGCTTCCCGCTCGACGCCTTGCCCCCGGCCGGTGGACGCCGCGCAGGCGCCGAGCCGGAGGGAGACCTCCCGCCCTGGGCACGCGTCCGCGTACCACTCGCCCGTGTGGCCACTCGAGGACGGTACCGGTCTCCGGCCGCGACATCCGGCAACCCCGACCTTCCGGGCGCGTCGCCTCAGAGCATGCTGCCTCAGACCTCGACCACCACCGGCACGATCATTGGCCGACGCCGGTAGGTGTCGCTCACCCAGCGTCCGACCGTGCGGCGGACCAGCTGCTGCAGCGCGGCGACGTCCACCATGCCAGAGCGCATCGACTCGGCCAACGCCTCGGACACCAGGCCGCGTACCTGCTCGAACGTCTCGCGGACGTCGGAGAACCCCCGGGCCGACAGCTCGGGGCCGCCCACGACCTTCCCCGACGCGGCGTCGACCACGACCGTGATCGTGATGAAGCCCTCATCACCCAGGATGCGACGGTCCTTCAGACTCGACTCGCCGACGTCACCGACGGCGAGCCCGTCGACATAGACGTAGCCGCACGGGACGACACCGGTGATGTTCGCCTGCCCGTCGACCAGGTCAACGACCATGCCGTCGTCGGCGAGCACGATCCTGTCCGCGGGCACACCGGTCGCCTCGGCGAGCGCGCCGTGCGCCCGCAGATGGCGCCACTCGCCGTGTACCGGCATGACATTGGACGGACGGGTGGCGTTGAGGACGTAGAGGAGCTCGCCGGCCGGTGCGTGCCCGGAGGTGTGCACCTTGGCCACACCCTTGTGGACGACCTTCGCTCCCCAGCGGGTCAGCCCGTTGATCACCCGATGGACCGCGGTCTCGTTGCCCGGGATCAGGCTGGAGGCGAGCACGACCGTGTCGCCGGCCTCGATCCGGATCGCGTGGTCACGGTTGGCCATCCGGGACAGGGCCGACAACGGCTCGCCCTGGGAACCGGTTGAGACCAGGCAGACGTTGCGGTCGGGCAGCGAGGCGACGTCCCGCATGTCGACCATGAGGCCCGGCGCGACCCGCAGCAGGCCCAGGTCGCGGGCCACCCCCATGTTGCGCACCATCGAGCGTCCCACGAAGCACACCGAGCGACCATGCGCCTCCGCCGCGTCAAGGATCTGCTGTACCCGGTGTACATGGCTGGCGAAGCACGCGACGATGATCCTCTTGTTCGCATCCCGGAACACGCCGTCGAGGACAGGAGCGATCTCCCGTTCCGAGGTCACGAAGCCGGGCACCTCGGCGTTGGTGGAGTCGGACAGCAGCAGGTCGACGCCCTCCTGGCCGAGCCGGGCGAAGCCGCCCAGGTCGGTCAGCCTGCCGTCGAGGGGAAGCTGGTCCATCTTGAAGTCGCCGGTGTGCAGCACCAGACCGGCCGGTGTGCGGATCGCGACGGCCAGGGCGTCCGGGATGGAATGGTTGACCGCGAAGAACTCGCAACCGAACGGGCCGAAACTGTGGACCTGCCCCTCCCGTACCTCGACCGTGACCGGCGTGATGCGGTGCTCGGCGAGCTTGGCCACGGTCAGCGCGAGCGTCAGCCGGGAGCCGACCAGCGGGATGTCGGCACGTTCGCGCAGCAGGTAGGGGACGGCGCCGATGTGGTCCTCGTGGGCGTGGGTGAGCACGACCGCCTCGATGGCGTCCAGCCTGTCCCGGATGGCGGTGAAGTCGGGGAGGATGAGGTCGACGCCGGGCTGGTCGCTCTCGGGGAAGAGCACTCCGCAGTCGACGACGAGCAGCCGGCCGTCGAACTCGAACACGGTCATGTTGCGGCCGATCTCGCCGAGGCCCCCGAGCGCGACGATACGCAGCCCGTCCGGCGGAAGCGGTGGCGGTGTTCTCAGCCCGGGGTGGGGATGGCTCACGCGGAACCCGCCGTTGCAGCCGTAGC
This sequence comes from Protofrankia sp. CiP1_Cm_nod3, assembly GCF_982290655.1. Taxonomy (NCBI): domain Bacteria; kingdom Bacillati; phylum Actinomycetota; class Actinomycetes; order Frankiales; family Frankiaceae; genus Protofrankia; species Protofrankia sp. CiP1_Cm_nod3. The sequence continues at coordinate 44,749 of NZ_CEVIVD010000004.1, read as the reverse complement.
AGCCGTAACAGCCGTAGCGGTGGCCACGTCCGCGGACAGGTCGATCCCGGCCGCGGCCAGGTCGGCCCGGAGTTGCTCGCGCTCCTGCCCGGTGGCGTCCACCAGCGGCGGCCGGACTCCCCCAGCGGGCAGCCCGGCCATGTGAAGAGCAGCTTTTGTCATGATCACACCTTGGTTCCTGAACATGCCCTCGTACGCCGGAAGCAGACTCAGGTGCAGTGAACGGGCACGAATGGCGTCACCTGCGTCGAAAGCATCGATCATCGAACGAATCCGGGCGGTGGCGACGTGCCCGACGACGCTTACGACCCCCACGGCCCCCACCGCCAGGAGTGGGAGGTTGAGAATGTCCGTACCGGAGTAGTACGCAAGTTCTGTTCGAGCAAGGACCCACGATGACGCACCAAGATCGTCCTTGGCGTCCTTGACAGCCACGATCCGTGGATGGTCGGCCAAGCGTACCAGCGTATCCGTTGCCACCGGGACACCGGTACGGCCAGGTATATCATAGATCATGACGGGTAGCCCAGTAGCGTCCGCGACGGTACGGAAGTGCTCCGCAAGCCCGCTCTGCGGAGGCTTGCTGTAGTAAGGGCTGACCACCAGCAGCCCGTGCGCGCCGGCCTTCTGTGCCGCCACGGCCAGTTCCACCGTGTGCCGAGTGTCGTTGGTGCCCACACCGGCAATCACCTTCGCCCGGGTGCCGACAGCCTCCACCACCGCCCTGAGCAGCTCTTCTTTTTCCGCGTCCGAGGTGGTCGGCGATTCCCCTGTCGTCCCGTTGACGACCAGGCCATCGTTGCCGACGTCCACCAGATACTCCGCGAGTGCCGCGGCACCTTTAAGATCAAGTTCACCGTCCACGGTGAACGGAGTGATCATTGCTGTAATCATGCGACCGAAGGGCGCTCGGGACAACACTGACATGCCGGTCACCTTAGTTCTCATGGTGCCTTGTCGGACAATACCCGACACGGCACGTGACGGCACCTCGGACGCACAACCTCGGACGCACATGAGTCCGTCACACATGAGACGGCCGGAATGCCGACGACGGCCAGGAAGCTTCGACGATAGCCGCTACCCAGCGCGACCGGCATCCCGGCGGCAGCACCCCGACGGCGCCCCCGGCCCGGGTTTCTTCGGCATGGCGATCAGTCTACTCCGTTGACGGGCGCAGCAGCCCTGGGCACAGCAGCGTCCACTGCGCCCACCGGCCGTGTTCCATCGCCGTCCCGGCCGTGTTCCGCGGAACACAGCCCTCCCTCCAGAAAGATCGACTTTCTGCCGAAGGCTCCCCAGCAGCCCACCCGAGCAACAGCCTGCCGCCAGAAAAGCAGCAGATCGGTGCACGTATCGTCACTATCAGCAAGCACCACCTACGACCACCAGGCCTCTGCAACCGACGCAGCCGTGTTCCGCGGGGCACGAGTCCAGCCTCCGACCCGCGCCTCACGCCTCACGAGCCTTCGCCTCTCACGACCCCTCTCAGGCTTCCCGTCACGACCTTTTATGCCGTCACGACCCTCTTGCGCAACAGGCGACGCAGGCCTAATATCGAACTTATGTTCGATATCGACGTGGAGCATGCCCCTCTCCACCAGCTTGAGGCGGAAATCTGCGCCTGGGCCGGGCGGATCTCAGCCGCGATGTGCGCCTGGCTGCTGGCGCTGGCCGCGTTCGACCGCCGCGAGGGCTGGGCAGGGGTGGGGATCCGCTCCTGTGCGCACTGGCTGTCGTGGAAGTGCGGGATCAGCCTGCGTACCGGCTATGAGCACCTCCGTGTCGGGCATGCTCTCGAACAGCTCCCCGCGCTGCGCGACGCCTTCGCGGGCGGCCGGCTGTCCTATGCCAAGGCCCGCGCCATCAGCCGGGTCGCCGACGTCGACAGCGAGGCCGAATGGGTCCGCCAGGCCGAACATGCCACGGCCAGTCAGCTTGACCGGCTCGTCGCCGCGTACGGCCGTCTGCGTGGCCGCGACGGGCTGGGAAGGGCGGTCGACCGACACGCCCGCCGGTCCTGTTCGTGGCGGTGGGACGACGACGGCAGCCTGATCGTCCACGCGCGGCTGACCCCCGAGGACGGCGCCCTGTTCATCAAGGCCCTTGACGCGGCTCACGCCGGCCACACATCTGACATGCCTCGCGACCAGGCCGCGAATGCCGACGCCCTCACCACGGTCGCCGGCGGTTTCCTCGCCAGCAGGGCACCTACGCTGGCCGACCCCGCCCGCTACACCGTGAACGTCCACGTCGACGCGAACCTGCTCACCGACGGCGTCCCTCCACACGACAGTGGCCGCCCGCACCAGCCCCGCAGTGACGTCGAACCCGGTGTCGCGGTGCACCCGGAAACCGTTCGCCGGCTCGCCTGCGACGCGGGTGTCACCATCCCGGACGCCGGGCGCCGGCGCCGCACCGTCCCACAGGCCCTACGTCGTCTCCTGGAGGCCCGTGACCAGGGCACCTGCCGCTACCCCGGCTGCGACCACACCCGCTGGCTGCACGCCCACCACGCCGTCCACTGGGCCGACGGCGGCAGAACGGATCTCGACAACCTCGTTCTGCTCTGCTCGTTCCATCACCATGCCGTCCACGAGGCGGGGCTCATCCTCGCCATCGGCGAGGATCACAGCGTCACCGTACGGCGTCCCGACGGTACCGTGATTCCCCATCAGCCTCCCCTCAGCACAGGCGACGAGCCGCTACGCCATCTGCGGGACGCGACCGCGTCCGTCGCCCACGACGCCATCACCGGACGGTGGGCCGGGGAACCGCTGCACCTTCAGGAGTCGGTCACCGCTCTCCTCAACGCGGGAGCTGTCCGGCAAGGCACGCGCGGACGCCTCGGGCGATCTCCAGCTCCTCGCGGGCCTCGACAACGAGTGTCCGGACCGGCGAGCCGGCAGCAGTGATGTCATGATCACCAGAGGTATGGGCGGCGTTACGGTCCGGGTCGACAGCCACACCGAGGAAGCCCAGCCCGTCCGCGGCGCCGGCTCGTACCGCGGCGGAGCGCTCCCCCACCCCGCCGGTGAAGACCAGCGTGTCCAGGCCGCCGAGAGCCGCCGCCATCGCGGCGATCTGCGCACGCAGGCGGTGGAGGTAGACCGCCAGCGCCAGGGAGGAGGCGGCCTCGCCGGTGACGGCCTGGTCGACGACCGTACGCATGTCCGGGGTGCCGGCCAGGGCGGCCAGGCCCGACCGGTGGAACAACGCCTCGGTGAGCTCGTCGGCGGACAGGCCGGCCGACGTCTGCAGCCACAACAGCAGACCCGGATCGATCGTGCCGGAGCGGGTCGACATGACCAGCCCCTCCAAGGGGGTGAACCCCATGGTGGTGTCGATGCCGACGCCGTCGCGGACGGCCGCCAGCGACGCGCCCGACCCAAGATGGCAGGTCACCACCCGGCTCCCGCCGGTCAGTACCGCCGCCCGGCGGGACGCGTACGCGTGGGACAGCCCGTGGAAGCCGTAGCGGCGCACGCCGAGACGGTCCCGCCAGTCGGCCGGGACCGCGTAGGTGGTCGCGGCCGGTGGCATCCGGGCGTGGAAGGAGGTGTCGAAGCAGGCGACCTGGGTGATGCCGGGCGCCGCGGTCCGTATCTCGGCCAGTGCGGCGAGCGCCGCCGGCTGGTGCAGCGGGGCCAGTACGGCGAGCGAGTGTAGCTCCTTGGCCACCCGGTCGGTGACGACCACCGGGCCGGTGAACACTGTCCCGCCGTGCACGATTCGGTGCCCGACCGCGCCGAACTCGCCGCGGCGGGCCAGGTCCGTGATCGTCGCGGTGACCTCGTCCGGGTCCGGTCGGCCTTCCCGCGCGCGAAGGTCGACCGCGGCCAGCAGAGCGTCCCCCGGCCCGAGGAGGCGCAGTTTCAGGCTGGACGAACCGGCGTTGACCACGAGGATGTTCACGCCGCTGATGTGCACAGCGCTGGGCCGTCTAGTAGGGCCAGGTCCAGTTGGAGATCTCGGGCATGTCCGTGCCGAAGTCGCGGGTGTACGCGCGGGCCGCGATCCGGGCGTCCACCATGTCCTGCCGAACGTGTGCGGCGCGCGCGCCCAGTGACGGGACCCGGTCGATCACGTCGATCACCAGGTGGAACCGGTCGAGGTTGTTCATCATCACCATGTCGAACGGTGTGGTGGTCGTGCCCTCCTCGATGTAGCCGCGGACATGGATGTTGATGTGGTTGGTACGCCGGTAGGTCAGCCGGTGGATCAGCCATGGGTAGCCGTGGTAGGCGAAGATCACTGGCCGGTCAGCGGTGAACAGCGCGTCGAACCGGGCGTCGGAGATCCCGTGTGGATGTTCGCTGTCGGGCTGGAGGCACATCAGATCGACGATGTTGACGACACGTACCTTCAGGTCGGGGAAGTGACGTCGCAGGATGTCGACCGCGGCCAGGGTCTCCAGGGTCGGGATGTCGCCGGCGCATGCCATGACCACGTCGGGCATGCCGTCGACGGATCCGTGATCGCCGGCTTTGTGGTCGCCGGCTTTGTGGTCGTTGCTGGCCCAGTCCCAGATGCCGATGCCCCGGGCGCAGTGGGCGATCGCCGCGTCCATCGGCAGGTAGTTCAGCGCTGGCTGCTTGCCGGCCACGATGACGTTGATGTAATGCCGGCTGCGCAGACAGTGGTCGGCGACGGACAGCAGTGTGTTCGCGTCCGGCGGGAGGTAGACCCGGATTATCTCCGCCTTCTTGTTGACCACGTGGTCGATGAAGCCCGGGTCCTGGTGGGAGAAGCCGTTGTGGTCCTGCCGCCAGACGTGGCTGGTGAGCAGGTAGTTCAGCGACGCGATCGGGCGCCGCCACGGGATGTGGCGGGTCGTCTTCAGCCACTTCGCGTGCTGGTTCACCATCGAGTCGACGATGTGGATGAACGCCTCGTAGCAGGAGAAGAGCCCGTGCCGGCCGGTGAGGAGGTATCCCTCCAGCCAGCCCTGGCACAGATGCTCCGAGAGCACCTCCATGACCCGGCCGTCCGGCGCCAGGTCGTCGTCACCGTCGACGATCTGCGCGTTCCAGGCCCGGGACGTCGTCTGGAACAGCGCGCCGAGACGGTTGGAGGCGGTCTCGTCCGGGCCCATGACCCGGAACGTCGTCGGGTTCGCCGTCATCACGTCCCGCAGGAAGCCGCCGAGGACCCTTGTCGCCTCGCTGAACGTCGTGGCCGGGCTGGTGACCTCCACGGCGTAGTCGCGGAAGTCGGGCAGGGCCAGGTCGCGCAGCAGTTCCCCGCCGTTGGCGTGCGGGTTCGCGCTCATCCGCCGGTTGCCCGACGGCGCGAGGCCGGCGAGTTCGGCGACCAGGCGGCCGTCGGCGTCGAAGAGCTCCTCGGGCCGGTAGCCGCGCAGCCACCGTTCCAGCTCCGCCAGGTGCTCCGGACTGTCGTGGATCTGCGCGACCGGCACCTGGTGGGACCGCCACGTGCCCTCGACCTGCGCGCCGTCGACGACGGCCGGGCCGGTCCAGCCCTTCGGGGTGCGAAGGACGATCATGGGCCACAGCGGGCGGGACGGGTCGCCGTGCGCCCGTGCCTGCCGCTGAATCCGGGCGATCTCGGCGACGACGGTGTCGAGGACGGCGGCGAAGCGCTGGTGGACCTGCTCGGGATCGTCCCCGGTGACGTGGAACGGCTGGTAGCCGTAGCCGCGCATCAGATGGTCGAGCTCGGCCTGGGGGATGCGCGCGAGCACGGCCGGTTGGGCGATCTTGTAGCCGTTCAGGTGGAGGATCGGCAGTACCGCGCCGTCACGGACCGGGTCGAGGAACTTGTTCGAGTGCCAGCTCGCCGCCAGCGGGCCGGTCTCGGCCTCCCCGTCCCCGACGACCGCGCAGACCAGCAGGTCAGGGTTGTCGAACGCGGCGCCGAAGGCATGGGTGAGGGCGTAGCCGAGCTCCCCGCCCTCGTGGATCGAGCCGGGGGTCTCCGGCGCCACATGGCTGGGGATGCCACCGGGGAAGGAGAACTGGCGGAACAGCCGGCGCAGCCCGGCGGCGTCCCGGGTGATGGAGGGGCAGACCTCGGAGTACGTGCCTTCCAGGTAGGCGTTCGCGACGATGCCGGGGCCGCCGTGGCCCGGGCCGATGACGTAGATCGCGTTGAGGTCGTTCGTCCTGATCACGCGGTTCATGTGGGCGTAGATCAGGTTGAGCCCCGGTGTGGTGCCCCAGTGGCCGAGCAGGCGGGGCTTGACATGCTCGGCCCGCAGGGGCTCCCGCAGCAGGGGGTTGTCGAGCAGGTAGATCTGGCCGACCGACAGATAGTTCGCCGCGCGCCAGTAGGCGTGGATGCGCCGCAGCTCGTCCGGTGACAGCGGCCCCGGTGACAGCGGCCCTGCGGCGGCGGTGAGAAGGCTGTTGGTCATGCATCCACCTCAGTCGGCGAGCGGGCTCGACGCAACCTCGGTCCCGTCGTCCAGGGCGGTCACCTGGAAGTCGCCGAAGACATTCGGCGCGAGTCGCTGGAGCTCACGCAGCACCGCCACCGCCAGGGCGCGGATCTCGACGTCGGCCGCCTCGCTCGCCCGCATCGCGACGAAGTGACGCCAGGCCCGGTAGTTCCCGGTCACCACGATCCGGGTCTCGGTGGCGTTGGGCAGCACCGACCGGGCGGCCTGCCGGGCGAGCTTGCGCCGGGAGGTCGGTGCCGCCACGTCGGCGAACCGCTTCTCCAGCCCCTCGAGGAGCCTGCCGTAGGCCTCCAGGGAGGCGGCGGCGGCCTCGGTGAACAGCTCGTGCAGCCGTGGGTCCTCGGCGATGACGTCGGGCTCGATCACGGCGGCGTCCCGCTCCGGTACGTAACGCTGGGAAAGCTGGCTGTAGGAGAAGTGCCGGTGGCGGACCAGCTCGTGGGTCAGGCTCCGGGAGACCCCGGTGATGTACACGCTCACCGTCGCGTGCTCGAGCACGGACAGGTGCCCGACGTCGAGGATGTGGCGCAGGTAGCCGGCGTTCGTGGCCGTGGCGGGGTTCGGTTTCGACCAGCTCTGGTAACAGGCCCGGCCGGCGAACTCCGCGAGCGCCTGGCCACCGTCGGCATCGGTGGACCAGTCGACGTCGTCCGGTGGGGTGAACTGCGTCTGAGCGATGATCTGGACGCGCATGCCCATACCGTAACCTGCGGCCAACTGGCCCCGGACCGGACCTATGGCGACCTACGGCGGCCTAGATTCTGGGCGGCGCCGGGCCGTGGTAGACCAGGATCGACGGTCATCCCCCCGTCAACCCCCGGCCGCCCACAGGCGGGCCGACGGCGGGCAGACGCTGGCGACCAGCAGCCGCCCGCCGTCGCGCACGCATCCGAACACCGCCAGGTGCAGCGGCCGTTCGGCCGGCACCGGGAGGCCGCCGTCCACGTCGTATCTGGCGTTGGTGACCTTACGGCGATGCGCGGCCGGGTCGTCCGCCGTGCCGGCCGGCGCGTCGGAGCGCCAGACGACCATCATCTCGGTGCAGCCCGGCGGCCAGGTCCAGCGCAGCAGGTCACCGGCGAGGTGCAGACCGGTCGCGGGCTCGAGGCGGTCCGCGGCGTTCAGGGCGACGGGCGCGGTCAGGACGGGAGCAGGGCCGGGCTGGTCCGCGCCGGACCGGGCGGGGGCGGACCACAGCCCGGAGCGGCCGGCGAGCACCTCGTAGACCGGGATCGGCGCGTCCGGGCCGACCCCGCCGTCCTCGATGCTGGTGACCTGGGTGACGCCGACCGCGCGGGAGGCGCCGTCCGGCCCGATCCGCAGCACGCGGTACCTGATCGTGCCTGCCGACGGCGACGGCTGCCAGGTGACCACCACGGCGCGGCCGGCACGCCGGGCCCGCACCCGCGCCGGTGGCGCCACCCCGGTGACGGCGAGGGCGTCGCGGGCGGCCTGATGGTCGGCGACGATCTCCAGTGCCTCCAGCAGCAGGCTCTCCCGCTGCGCGCCGTGGCTGCGGCCGGCGGCGGCGACCATCTCGTCGGCGCGCGCGAGCTGCTCGCGGACGGCCGCGGTCTCCTCGGCGACGCTGCGCCCGTCCCGGCCGGGCACGTCGGCGGCGTCGCGGGCGAGCTCGTCGAGCAGCCGGGCGGCGGTCCGCAGGTTGCGGCCGGCCAGCGCCGCCTCGACCTGCCGCCACCGCGACCCGGCCTCGCGGATGGCCTGCTCGACCTCGTCGGCGACGGCCCGGATCGCGGGCAGCAGCTCCCCGGCCCGCTCCCGGGCCTCGGCGACCTGCTCGTGGGCCTCGACCGGGCGGCCCGCCCGTAGCGCGGCCCGGGCCCTGGCCAGCGGTTCCAGCCACTGTGTGGCCCGGGACGGCTGAGCTGGCGGGGCCGGTCGGGCCGGCTGGGCCGGCCGGGGCAGCCGGGCCGGCTGAGCCCGGACGGGGGCGTCCGGCACGTCGACGCCGTGCTCGCGGGCGAGTTCGGCGAGCACGGCCTCGGCCCGGCCCCGGTCGAGGCCGTGCTCCTCGGCCTCGGTGAGGAAGCCCGTGTAGTGCCGTGGGGTGAGGGCGTCCTCGACCAGCACCGCCGCGGCCACCGCCGGGCGCAGCCGGGCGGTCACGTCGGCCGCCAGGGCGTCCAGGTACAGCGCCGGGTCGGCGTCGACGAGCAGGGCGGTGACCGCGGCCAGCAGGTCGTCCACGAGTGCGCGGCGGCGGTCCGGGCGGCGTTCGCGGTTGCGGGCGGCGAACTCGTCCCGGGCCTGGCGGATCTCGTCCCGGTCGGCCTCGGGAGGCAGGCCGAGCAGGGTGAGCAGGCTCGTCGGCGGGGTCTCCCCGGACAGCCGGCCGAGCTCGTCGAGGTCGGCGCGTACCTGCCGGAGCAGGTCGGGGTCGACGGCGGGACGGTCGGGACGCGCCGGCGTCCCGGCGGGCAGCACCTTGTACCGGCGCACCCGCAGGGCGAAGGCGTCGGCGTCGATGCCGCGCTCGGCGGCGAGCTGCCGCAGGCCGGGGAGCTTGTCCTCGGGCAGGCCGCCGAAGCGCTGCACCAGCCGGGCCACGGCGGCGTCGAGGTCGGCGAAGCGCTGCCCGTCCCGGTCGTCGCGCTCGCGGCGGACCCGCTCGGCGAGCAGGCCGCGGCGGCGCGCGTCGAGCAGCTCCGGGCCGGCCTGGTCGTGCGCGGCCAGCAGGGCGAGCACCAGGCCTCGGTACTTGGGATGGTCCCGGGACTTCTGCCAGAAGGCCCACACCGCCTCGACGCGGGCGGCGACGTCGGCGTCGGTGAGCCGGTCGGCCTCCGCCAGCGGGATGTCGTACAGCTCGAAGGGGTCGGACTGCCCGGCCCCACCGCGGGCCTGGACGACGGCAAGGACCCGCTTGCGGTAGTCGTTAGGCTGGAAATCCTCCACGCCCGCTCCTTCAGCCCTCCCGACGGCGCAGCCGGGCCACCGCGTCCCGTTCCCGGGCGACGTCGGCCTGGCTGAGTGCCGCGCTGGTCTCCACCCGCACGGTCAGGGGACGGTCGGCCAGCCCCTCGTGCAGCGCGGTCACCTCCAGGATGCCGTCGAAGCCCATCCGGAAGGTGATCTCGATGGGCGTCCCGGCCGGGAAGCCCGGGGGGATCCCGGTGATGTCCGCCTGTGCGATGATCTTAACGTCGTCGACCCGGGTCGACTCGGCACCGCCGCCCTGTTCCACCACATGAACCGTGACAACATCCTGATCGTCGCGGACGGTGCCGAAGCTGCGCCTGACCGCTATCGGCAGCCGGTCGTTGCGGTGGACGAGGAACACCGCGGAGCGTTCGCCGAAACGGTCGAGCGCGAGCACGCCGAACCCGCGGGAGACCACGTTGACCACCTGCACCTCGACGGTGCGGCGGACCCGCTCGGCGGTCAGCCCGAAGGCGTCCGCCAGGCGCCGGCAGGCGGCGGCGAGATCCTCGGGCGCGGCGGTGTCGGGCTGGGCGCCGTCGAGGATCTGCCCCCGGGACACCAGGTCGGCCAGCACCAGCCGCTCGATGGCCTTCTTCTCCCCGTAGAGGGCCGCGCCCTTGGCAACCGCGAGGTCGGGGTCGCGCAGCTCCACCGGCACGCCGAGCTCGGCGGCCAGCCGGCGGGCCACCGCCGGCATCCGGGACGAGCCGCCGACGAGCAGCACCCGGTCCAGCCGGGCGACCCCGCGGGCCCGGGCCGCGGCCAGGACGGAGCGGGCCAGTGTCACGGTCCGCTCCAGCAGGCCGGCGGTCAGCCGCTCCAGGTCGTCCCGGGAGAACGGCACCGTCAGCGCGTGCCCGTCGTGCTCCACCCGGACCGTTGTCCGCGTCCGGTCGCTGAGCTCGCGCTTAGCCTGTTCGGCCGCCAGCAGCAGCGCCTGGGCGGCCTCGGAGTCGTCGAGGGGGTCCTCGGCGCCGGGATGGGCGTCGAGGAACTGCCGGGACAGGTACAGCACGATCTTCTCGTCCCAGTCGGCCCCGCCGAGCTGGTGGTCGCCGTCGACCGCGACCACCGAGACCCGGCGGTCGGCGAGCTCGACGACGGTCACGTCGAAGGTGCCGCCGCCGAGGTCGTAGACGAGCGCGGCCTCCTCGTGCCCCTCCCGCCCGCTCCGGCCCGCGTCGGAGGCGCCGGAGGCGTCGGCGTTGAACCGGGCGAAACCATAGGACAGCGCGGCGGCGGTCGGCTCGTTGATGACGTCCACGACCGTGAGGCCGGCGTACTGCCCGGCGAGCACCGTCGCGCGGCGCTCCTCGTCACCGAAGTAGGCCGGGACGGTGATGACGACGTCGCGGACCGACTCGCCGGCGGCGAAGGCCACGTCGCCGACCAGCGCCCGCAGGATCAGGCTGCTGACCGCCGGTGCCGACCAGGCCCGCCCGGAGCTGACGAAACGCCAGTCACCGTCGCCCATCCGGCGTTTGACCAGCGCGCACACGTCGTCGGCACGGGCGCGGGCGAGACGGCGGGCGGGCTCACCGGTGACGTAGTCGTCCGGCCCGACGAACAGCACGACGCTCGGCAGCGTGGCGGCGCCGTCGGAGAGCGGGACCACCTCCGGCTCCCCCAACCGGTTCACCCGGGCAACACAGCTGTACGTGGTTCCGAGATCGATTCCGTAGACGACGCCCGCGCTCATGTCCGAAACGTATCGAGATCACGCGGCGGAATCGGCGCGTTCGAGAGCTATTGCGTAGCGCATCGCACGCCGTCCCCGACGGGTGTCCCCAGCGTCACCGTAAGCCGCCGCGAGCCGGTACCAGGCCCGCCAGTCCCGGGGGGCCGCCTCGGTCTCGGCCCGCCGGGTCTCGAAGAGCGCGTCGGCGGCGGCGCGGTCGATCCGGCCGGAGGGGCGTCGCGGCAGCTGCGTCGCGACGTCGGCGGATTCCGCTGACAACTGGCGGCCCAGCCGTTCGGCCGCCCGGCCGAACTGCAGCTCCCGGACGACGACGGCCACGCCCACCACGGGCAGCAGCAGGACGCCCACGCCCATCCCGCGCGCGGCCCAGCTGTCCTCGGTGAGCAGCTGGACGCCCCGCCAGCCGATCAGGGCGAGGTAGAACACCGCCGCGACGACCAGCACGACCACCACGTGACGGGCCTTCACCGCCGCGGCCCCAACGGTCCGGGCCTCACAGCTCGAGCAGGGCCTCGAGGCCCACGGTCAGGCCGGGCCGGTCGGGCGTGCGGCGCACGCCGAGCAGCACCCCCGGCATGAAGGAGGTCCGGTCCAACGAGTCGTGACGCAGGGTCAGCGTCTCGCCGGCGCCGCCGAAGAGCACCTCCTGGTGCGCGACGAGCCCGGACAGCCGGATGCTGTGGACGGGCACCCCGCCGACCCGCGCGCCGCGCGCCCCGGGCAGCGCGGACGAGGTGGCGTCCGGGCCGGCCGGGTCCAGCCCGGCCTTGGCCCGGGCCCGCGCGACCGCCTCCGCGGTGTGGGCGGCCGTCCCGCTGGGGGCGTCGAGCTTGCCCGGATGGTGCAGCTCGACGATCTCCACGGACTCGAAGAAGCGGGCTGCCTGGGCGGCAAAATGGATCATGAGCACCGCCGCGACCCCGAAGTTCGGGGCCACCAGCACCCCGACCCCGGGGGCGTCGGCGAGCCAGCCGCGCACGGTGGCCAGCCGCTGCGCGTCAAAGCCGGAGGTGCCCACGACGACGTGCAGGCCGGCGTCGACGCACCAGCGCAGGTTGTCCATGACGGCGTCGGGGCGGGTGAAGTCGACGACGATCTGGGCGGCGCGCAGGGCGTCGCGGTCGTCCCCGGCGTCGGCCGCGGCGACCAGGGAGAGATCGTCAGCGGCTTCGACGGCGGCGCGGACCGTCGAGCCCATCCGGCCGCGGGCGCCGAGCACACCGACCCGCAGGCGCTCGGGGGCGGCGGGAGCGGAGCTCATGCCGCGACCACCCGCGCGAAGTCGTGGCCGTCGAACGGGCCGATCACGCCCAGGGCGAGCGGACGGGTGAGCAGCTCGGCGGCGACGGCCCGGACGTCGTCGCGGGTGACCGCGTCCACCCGGGCAAGTATCTCGTCGACGGAGAGCAGCTCGCCGTGGACGAGCTCGCTCTTGCCGATCCGGCTCATCCGCGAACCGGTGTCCTCCAGGCCCAGCACCAGGGAGCCCCGGCTCTGGCCCTTGGCCCGGGCCAGCTCCTCGTCGGTGACGCCCGCCGTCGCCATCAGCTCGAGCTGCTCGCGGCAGAGGGCGAGCACGTCGTCGGCGCGCCGCGGCGCGCATCCCGCGTACACGCCGAACAGCCCGGCGTCGGCGAAGTGGGAGGCGAACGAGTAGACGGAGTAGGCCAGCCCGCGCTTCTCCCGGACCTCCTGGAACAGCCGGGAGCTCATCCCCCCGCCGAGGGCCGAGGACATGATTCCCAGGGCGAACCGGCGGTCGTCCTGGCGGGACATCCCGACGGTGCCGAGCACGACGTGCGCCTGCTCGGTGGGACGCCGGTGGACCACCACGCCCGCGGCGTCGGGGTAGGTGTAGGAACCGCCGCGCGCCGCCGCCGGGGCGCCCAGCCCGCCCAGCCGGTCGGCGAAGGCCGAGGTGACGAGCGCGAGCGTCCGCTCATGGTCGATGTTGCCGGCGACCGCGACCACCATGTCCGACAGGGTGTACCGGGAGCGGTAGTACTCGGCGATGGTGTCGCGCTCGAGGTTCTCGATGGACTCGGTCGTGCCCAGCACCGGGCGGCCCAGCTCGGTGTCGCCGAGCAGGGCCGCGGAGAACACGTCGTGCACGACGTCGCTCGGGTCGTCGTCGTGCATGGCGATCTCCTCGAGGATCACGCCGCGCTCGGCCTCGACGTCGTCGGCGGTGATCAGCGAATGGGAGATCATGTCGCTGAGCACCTCGACCGCGTCGGCGAGGTCGCTGTCGAGCACCCGCACGTAGTAGCAGGTGTACTCCTTGGTCGTGAAGGCGTTGAGCTCACCGCCGACCGCCTCGATCGCCGCGCTGATCGTGAGCGCGTCCCGGGAGGGAGTGCCCTTGAACAGCAGGTGCTCGAGGTAGTGGGAGCAGCCCGCCGTCAGTGGGCTCTCGTCGCGGGAGCCCACCCCGACCCAGATCCCGATCGCGACCGAGCGGACCCCGGGGACCTGCTCGGTGAGCACCCGCAGCCCACCGGGCAGCATCACCCGCCGGACCCCGCCGGACAGCAGCTCCTCGCCCGCCCTGATGACAGCCGTGTCGGTCACCGGCGGCGGTCAGGCCCCGACCGGGACGCCGTCGGCGTCCTCGACCACGGGGCTCAGGCTGATCTTCCCGCGGCTGTCGATGTCGGTGATCTCGACCTGGAGCTTCTGGCCGACCTGGACCACCTCTTCCACCTTCTCCACCCGCTTCCCTCCGGAGAGCTGCTTGAGCTTGCTGACGTGGAGGAGCCCGTCCTTGCCCGGGGTCAGCGAGACGAACGCGCCGAAGGTCGTGATCTTGACGATCGTGCCCAGGTAGCGTTCCCCGACCTCGGGGAGCTGCGGGTTGGCGATCGCGTTGATCGCCGAACGAGCGCTCTCGGCGGAGACGCCGTCCTGCGCGCCGATGTAGATGGTGCCGTCGTCCTCGACGGTGATCTCGGCCCCGCTGTCCGCCTGGATCTGATTGATCATCTTGCCCTTCGGGCCGATGACCTCACCGATCTTGTCTACCGGGATCTTGACGGAGATGACCCGTGGCGCGTGGGCGGACATCTCGTCCGGCCCGTCGATGGCCTCGGCCATGACGTCGAGGATCGCCAGCCGCGCGGCCCTGGCCTGCTGGAGCGCGCCGGCGAGGACGGTGGCGGGAATGCCGTCCAGCTTCGTGTCGAGCTGGAGGGCCGTGACGAACTCCCGCGTCCCGGCGACCTTGAAGTCCATGTCGCCGTAGGCGTCCTCGGCACCGAGGATGTCGGTGAGCGTGACGAACTGGTCACCCTCGCGGATGAGCCCCATCGCGATCCCGGCGACGGCGGCCTTGAGCGGGACACCGGCGTTCAGTAACGACAACGTGCTCGCGCAGACCGACCCCATACTGGTCGACCCGTTGGAGCCCAGCGCCTCGGAGACCTGCCGGATCGCGTACGGGAACTCCTCCCGGCTGGGCAGCACGGGCAGCAGCGCCCGCTCGGCCAGCGCGCCATGGCCGATCTCGCGCCGCTTCGGCGAGCCCACCCGGCCGGTCTCCCCGGTGGAGTACGGCGGGAAGTTGTAGTTGTGCATGTAGCGCTTGGTGCGGTCGGGGTTGAGCGTGTCGACCGTCTGCTCCATCCGCAGCATGGCCAGGGTGGTCACGCCGAGGATCTGGGTCTCGCCCCGCTCGAACAGCGCCGAGCCGTGCACCCGGGGGATGAAGTCGACCTCCGCCGCCAGCTCGCGGATCTCGGTGACCCCACGCCCGTCGATGCGGACGCCGTCGGCGACGATGCGCTGGCGCACCAGCTTCTTGGTCAGGGCGCGGTAGGCCGCGCCGATCTCCTTCTCCCGGCCCTCGAACTGGCCCACGACCTTCTCCGCGGCCAGCAGGCGGACCCGGTCGAGCTCGGTCTCCCGCTCCTGCTTGCCCGCGATGCGCAGCGCCGCGGCCAGCTCGTCACCGACCGCTATCGTGAGCGCTTCCAGCACGTCGTCGTGGTAGTCGATGAACAGCGGGAAGTCACGGGTGGGCTTGGCTGCCCGCTCGGCCAGTTCGCGCTGGGCCCGGCACAGCTCCCGGATGGCGGGCTTGGCCGCCTCCAGGCCCGCGGCCACGACGTCCTCGGTCGGGGCGGACGATCCCGCGGCGAGCAGCGGGATCGTCTGCACGGTGGCCTCCGCCTCGACCATCATGATCGCGACGTCGGAGCCGTCGTCGAGGACGCGGCCGGCCACAACCATGTCGAAGGTGGCCCGCTCCAGCTCCGCGTGGGTCGGGAAGGCGATCCAGGTCCCGTCCACATAGCCGACCCGGGTGGCCCCGACCGGGCCTGAGAACGGCAGCCCGGCCAGTGTCGTGGACGCGCTGGCGGCGTTGATCGCGACCACGTCGTAGAGCGTGTCCGGGTCGAGGGCGAGCACTGTCGCCACGATCTGGATCTCGTTGCGCAGGCCCTTGACGAACGACGGCCGCAACGGGCGGTCGATCAGGCGGCAGGTCAGGATCGCGTCCTCGCTGGGACGCCCCTCCCGCCGGAAGAACGAGCCGGGGATACGCCCGGCGGCGTACATCCGCTCCTCGACGTCCACCGTCAGCGGGAAGAAGTCGAGCTGCTCCTTGGGCTGCTTGCTGACCGTCGTCGCGGACAGCACCATCGTGTCGCCCAGGTAGGCGACGGCCGAGCCGGCCGCCTGGCGGGCCAGCCGGCCCGTCTCGAAACGGACGGTCCGCTGGCCGGCGGCACCGTTGTCGATGACTGCCTCGGCCGAGATCGTCTGGTCTTCTACTGGCACCATTCCTCCTCCACATCGGCCGGGTCCGTCTCGCCGAGGAGGCCGGCGCTCAGTCGAAGCCCCCGGGTCCACCGTACGACCGCCTCGTACGGCCCAGCACCCGGGCACCACCACCGAGGACCGACAGCTCGCACCGTCACGGACCCGGTCAGATCAATGGAAGCGACATCGCCTCACATACGACATCGCTTCCCCATCGCTATCCCCGCCTCCGCCGCTACCGCCGCAGCCCGAGCCGCTCGATCAGCGACCGGTACCGGCTGATGTCGGTGTTGGCGAGGTAGTTCAACAGCCGCCGCCGGCGCCCGACCAGCAGCAGCAGGCCCCGCCGGCTGTGATGGTCGTGCTTGTGCATCTTCAGGTGCTCGGTCAGGTCACTGATCCGCCGGGTGAGCATCGCCACCTGCACCTCGGGGGAGCCGGTGTCCCGCTCGACCGTGGCGTACTCGGACAGGATCTGCTGCTTGACGTCGCTCGCGAGCGGCATGCGAAACCTCTTTCGTCACCGGGCGGGATGCGCGCCCGGGGTCTTCCCCACCCGGGCTGACGGACACACCACGCTCGTCTGGTGTCGAAGCTTACCAACCCAGCGGGTACTGCCCGACCTGCGTCCGCCGGCGTCCCACGGCTACCGGTGCCCCGGGCCCGCTACCGCGATGATCTTGCGGGTGGCGGTCACGTCGGCGGCCATCTGGGTGACGAGGTCGCCCACGGAGTCGAAACGCAGGGTCGGGCGCAGCCGTTCGGTGAACTCGAACGCCAGCTGGGCGCCGTAGAGATCGCCGTCGAAGTCGAGCAGGTACGCCTCGACCCGGCGGTCGGCGCCATCGAACGTGGGGTTCGTCCCGATCGAGATCGCCGCCGGGTGACGCGCCGGATGACGCTCGGTGGCCCGCAGCACGTACCCGGCGTAGACGCCGTCCGCCGGCACCGCCGCGTACCGGGTGGTGCGCAGGTTCGCTGTCGGATATCCGATGGTCCGCCCGCGCGCGTCCCCGTGCACCACGGTCCCCTCGACCCGATGGTCACGGCCGAGCGCACGCGCCGCCGTCGCCACGTCACCCTCGGCGATACGAGCCCGAATGTGGGTGGAGGAGAGCACATGGTCGTCCTCGCGCACGAGCCGGACGCCCTCCACCGCGAAGCCCGCCGCCTCGCCGGCGCGGCGCAGGCTCTCCAGGTTCCCCTCCGCCCGGTGGCCGTAGGTGAAGTTATCGCCGACCACCACCACACTCGGCCGCAGCCGGGGCCGCAGCATGCCGTGGACGAAGTCCGCCGCCGGCATCAGGCTGAACTCGGGCGTGAACGACTGTACGCACACGGCGTCGGCACCCAGGCGGCCCAGCAGTTCGATCTTGAAATCAGGAGTGGTCAACAACGGTGGGTGACTGCCTGGACTGATGACCTCCGCCGGATGCGGGTCGAAGGTCAGCACCAGGACCGGCTCGCCGGCCTGACGCCCCCGCTCGACCGCACGGGTGATGATCTGCTGGTGGCCGCGGTGGACGCCGTCGAAAAAACCGATCGTCACGACACCGCCGGGCCAGTCGTCCGGCGTATTGCGCACCTCACGCCACCACTGCACGTTCAGAAGCCTATCGGGATCTCCGCGGGCCCAGGGGTGGAAGGCGGCGTGAAAACCACCAACGGCCGGCCGGCCCCCGCGGTGTCCTGGGCCAGGGCGAGCAGCTCACCAGCAGGGCCGAAGACACCATAGAGGCCGGGCACGCCGAACGGCGGCAGCCGGCGGCCATGAGATATCGCACCTGCCTCGTCGGCGTCGACCTGGCGGCGGGGGAACAGCGCGCCGACCGCGCCGGCCAGCGGACGCAGCGCGGCCGCCCCCCGCTCGGCGAGGGTGTCGAGCGTGACCGCCCCGGCAAGGCCGAACGAGCCCACCGACGTCCGCCGCAGGGCGGTGAGGTGGGCGCCGCAGCCCAGCGCCGCGCCCAGGTCGCGGGCCAGCGCCCGCACGTAGGTGCCGCTGGAGCAGGCCACGGCCACGTCGAGATCCGTCCCGCGGCGGGCGAGCAGGTCGAAGCGGCTCACCGTCACCCGGCGCGCCGCCAGGACGACGTCCTGCCCGGCGCGCACCCGGGCGTAGGCCCGCACCCCGTCGACCTTCACCGCGCTGACCGCGGACGGGACCTGGTCGATCTCACCGGTGAGCGCCGCCATGGCGGCGGCCAGGCGCGGCTGGTCGGCGGCCGCCGCCTGGGCGACGGCGTCGTCCGCGACGGCGAGCGCCTCCCCCTCGGCGTCGTCGGTGGTGGTCGACACGCCGAGCCGCACCGTCGCCTCGTAGACCTTGCCCGTCAGGGCGAGATGACCGAGCAGCCGGGTGCCCCGGCCGACCCCGAGCACCAGCACGCCGGTGGCCATCGGGTCGAGCGTGCCCGCGTGGCCGATCCGGCGGGTGCGCAGTATCCGGCGGGAGCGGGCGACCACGTCGTGCGAGGTCCAGCCCGCCGGCTTGTCGACCACGACCAGGCCTTCCACAGCCGGGCCTTCCACAG
>NZ_CEVIVD010000004.1:3490-26023 GCF_982290655.1 Protofrankia sp. CiP1_Cm_nod3 | reverse complement strand
CCCCGCCCGGGGCGGTGGCGGCAGCCATCAGACAGGCAGCCGGGGTGCTCGCACCAGCGCGCCGCGCAGGGTGTCCAGGGTCTGCTCAAGGGGGTTCGACGAGGTCAGCCCGGCGGCGAAGCGGTGGCCGCCGCCACCGAGCTCAGTGCACACCGCGCCGACGTCGATGGCGCCCTTGGAACGCACCGACACCCGCCAGACCTCGTCGGCGCCCTGCTTGCAGACGACCGCCACCTCGGCCTCGGCGGTGGTCCGCACGATATCGATCACCCCTTCGATCTCGTCCAGGGTGAGCCCGGCGCGGGTGAGGTCCGGGAACGCGCACCACGTCCAGACCAGGTCGTACTCGGGCTCCAGGCGGGCCCGGCCGAGCAGCTCGCCGAGCAGCCGCAGGTAGCCGAAGCGGTGGGTGTCCCACACCGTACGGGTGATCAGGTCGTGGCGGATGCCGGTGGCCAGCAGCCGCGCGGCCAGCTGGTGGACGGCCGGGGTCGTCGCGGCGTAGCGGAACGAGCCGGTGTCGGTCACCAGACCGGTGTAGATCGCCACGGCCAGGTCGTGGTCGAGCTCCACGCCGAGCGCGTCGATGACATCAGTGATCATCACGCTGGTGGACGCTGCGGCGGCGTCGATGACGTTGATGTCCCCGAACCGGGTGTTCGAGGCGTGATGGTCGATCACGACCATCCGGCGGGCCCGGGTGGCGACCCGGCCCAGCGCCCCGAGCCGGCCGAGGCTGCCGGCGTCCAGCGTCACCACCAGGTCCGGGGTCGCCGGGACCAGCGACGGCGGGACGAGGAGGTCCTGGCCGGGCAGGAAGGCCAGGGAACGTGGTACCACGAACGGGTCGCTGTCGAACGACACCGACGCCCGGCTGCCGAGCGTGCGCAGGGCCAGCCCGAGCGCGATCGCCGACCCGAGGCTGTCCCCGTCCGGGTCGACGTGCGCCACCAGCAGGATACTCTCGCCGCCCTGGACGGCGGACAGGATCGCCTCCACCGCGCGGCCCCGTTGCTCACCGGCCACGTCCTCGGACTCCGCCTGCGCCCGAGCCGTTGCGTCCCCGGCCTCGGGCACCGGTAGCAGGGACAGGTCCGCGAGGCTCGTCACGTCGGTCATCGCAGCTCGACCCCCATCATGTCCCCATCAGGCCCTCGTCAGACATCATGCCCCCAGCGGGCTCGTCATCCTCACGAGGCTTACGGTAAGGGTCGGCCTCACCGGCCGGTCGGGCGCCATCCCGCACGCCGGCAAGGCTCGCGTCCCGCTTCCGGGCAGTGATGATCAGTTCCTCGAGGTGACGGGCGTCCTCCGGCAGCCGGTCGTGGACGAAGGTCAGGGCCGGAGTGACCTTGACCCCGGTCTGTCGGCCGACCTGGCTGCGCAGCAGGCCCTTGGCCGACTCCAGCGCGCGGGCCGAGTCCGCCCGGTCCGCGTCGTCGCCGTAGACGGTGTAGAAGACGGTGGCCTCGGTCAGGTCCGGCGTCACCCGGGCATCGGTCACGGTGACCATGCCCAGCCGGGGGTCCTTCACCTGACGTTCCAGCGCGGCCGCGACCACCTCACGGATACGCACCGCGAGCCGGCGGGCCCGAGCAGGGTCAGCCATGGCTTCCTCCCGTCACTGTCGCCGCATCCTCGTCGGGGGAATCGTCCTCGTCGGAGGAGTCGTCCTCGTCGGAGAAATACCGTACTCGCGCCGAAAGCAGCTCCAGTTCGGGACGCTGCGCAACCAGGCGCTCACATGCCTCGACGATCTCGACGCAGTGGGCCCGGTCCGCGGCCACCACGGCCACGGCGATCTGTACCCGACGGTGCAGATCGTGATGGCCGGTCTCCGCCGCACTCACCGCATACCTGCGGCGGAGCTCCGCCACCACCGGCCGGACCGCCGACCGTTTCTCCTTCAGCGAGCGGATGTCGCCGAGGAGAAGGTCGAACACCGCCGTTCCTGTCCACATAGCCGTGTCCTCAAGGCTGCCCGGGAAGCTCCTCAGGAACGGGGAACCTCCCGCTGCTCGAAGGTCTCGATCACGTCATCGATCTTGATGTCGTTGAACGAGCCGAGCCCCACACCGCACTCGTAGCCCTCCCTGACCTCGGTCGCGTCGTCCTTGAACCGCTTGAGCGACTCGACCGTGAGGTTGTCCGCTACGACGACACCGTCGCGGACCAGGCGTGCCCTGGCGTTGCGGCGGATGAGCCCGGAGCGTACGAGGCAGCCGGCGACGTTGCCGATCCGCGGCACCCGGAACACCTCGCGGACTTCGGCGGTCCCGAGCTGGATCTCCTCGTAGACCGGCTTGAGCATGCCCTTGAGCGCGTTCTCGATGTCCTCGATCGCCTGGTAGATGACCGAGTAGTAGCGGACGTCGACGCGCTCGCGCTCGGCGAGCTCCCGCGCCTTGCCCTCGGCGCGGACGTTGAAGCCGAGGATGACCGCGTCGGACGCGCTGGCCAGGTTCACGTCGTTCTCGGTGATCGCACCGACGCCGCGCCCGATGATCCGCAACGAGACCTCGTCGCCGATGTCGATCTTGAGGAGCGAGTCCTCGACCGTCTCGACCGAACCGGACACGTCGCCCTTGAGGATGAGGTTGAGCTGGGTCTTCTCGCCCTCCTTCATCCGCTCCAGGATCGTCTCCAGGGTCGGGCGGCCGCGACTGAGCGCGAGCTCGGCGTTGCGTTCGCGCGCCTGCCGCCGCTCGGCGATCTGGCGGGCGACCCGGTCCTCCGGGACGACCAGGAAGTTGTCGCCCGCGTCGGGAACACTGGTGAACCCGAGCACCTGGACGGGCCGGGCCGGGCCGGCCTCGCTCACCGGGTCACCGTGCTCGTCGAGCATCGCCCGGACGCGCCCGAACGCCTCGCCGGCGACGATCGAGTCCCCGACCCGCAGCGTCCCGCGCTGGACGAGGACGGTGGCCACCGGGCCGCGGCCGCGGTCCAGCCGGCCTTCGATCGCCACCCCCTGGGCCTCGACCTCGGTCGGGGCACGCATGTCCAGCGCCGCGTCGGCGGTGAGGATGACCGCCTCGAGCAGCCCGTCGATGTTGGTGCGGTTGCGGGCGGAGACGTCGACGAACATCGCGTCACCGCCGTACTCCTCGGCGACCAGCCCGTACTCGGTGAGCTGCCCGCGCACCTTCTGCGGGTCCGCCCCCTCCTTGTCGATCTTGTTGACGGCGACGACGATGGGCACGTCCGCGGCCTGGGCGTGGTTGAGCGCCTCGATCGTCTGCGGCTTGACGCCGTCGTCGGCGGCGACCACCAGCACCACGATGTCGGTCACCTGCGCGCCACGGGCACGCATCGCGGTGAAGGCCTCGTGACCAGGGGTGTCGATAAAGGTGATCTTCCGCTCTTCGCCGTCGACCTTCGCCCGGACCTGGTAGGCCCCGATGTGCTGGGTGATCCCACCGGCCTCGCCGCTGACCACGTCCGTCTGCCGGATCGCGTCGAGCAGCTTCGTCTTGCCGTGGTCGACGTGGCCCATGACGGTCACGACCGGTGGGCGCGGCTGCAGCTCGACCTCGTCGCCGTACTCACCGCCGAAGGACAGGTCGAAGCTCTCCAGCAGCTCCTTGTCCTCGTCCTCGGGGCTGACGATCTGCACGTCGTACCCGAGCGTCACGCCGAGCAGCTGCAGGGTCTCGTCCGTGCACGACTGCGTCGCGGTCACCATCTCACCGAGCTGGGTGAACACGACCTGGACGAGCGCGCCCTGGTTGGCGTCGATCTTGTCCGCGAAGTCGGCCAGGGAGGCGCCCCGGGGCAGCCTGATGACCTGCCCGTTGCCGCGCGGGACCATCGCCCCCATGCGGGGGGCTTCCAGCCCGCTCTCCCACTCCTGCCGCTTCGCACGCTTGGACTTGCGCTGGCGCCCCGGGCGGCCACGGCCACCGGGACCGAACGCACCGGCCGTGGTGCCACCGCGGCCGCGCCCCCCGGAGGTGGGTCGGCCGCCGGGACCACCGGGACCACCAGGGCCGCCGGGACCGCCACCGCCGGGACGGCCGGGGGCACCCGCGCCCCCACCGGATCCGGCGCCGGCCGGACGGCCGGGCGCGCCACGGCCGGCGAAGCCGCCGCCGCCACCCGGGCGCCCGCCACCGGGACGGCCACCGCCACCGCCGGGAGCCGGACGGCCACCGCCACCGCCACCACCGCCGCCGGGACGCGGCCCGCCCCCGGCGGGGCGGGAGGGGAACATGTTCGGGCTGGGCCGGGGACCACCGGTACCGCCGGGGCGCGGCGGCATCTGGCCGGGCGACGGCCGCGGGCCACCGGTACCACCGGGGCGCGGCGGCATCTGGCCGGGCGACGGCCGCGGGCCACCGGTACCACCAGTGCGCG
This sequence comes from Protofrankia sp. CiP1_Cm_nod3, assembly GCF_982290655.1. NCBI lineage: Bacteria > Bacillati > Actinomycetota > Actinomycetes > Frankiales > Frankiaceae > Protofrankia > Protofrankia sp. CiP1_Cm_nod3. The sequence continues at coordinate 21,667 of NZ_CEVIVD010000004.1, read as the reverse complement.
GGCCGCCCGCGCCGCCCGGACGCGGGCCACCGGGCCGCCCACCGCCGCCTGGGCGGTGCGGCGGCGCGGCCGGCGTACCACCGGAGGCCCCGGAAGCCGGCGGCTGCGACCGTGACTGCGAGCCTGATGTCGTGTACGGGTTGTTACCCGGAGCGGCCGACCGGGGGCCGGGACGCGGGCCCGGCGTGGGGCGTGGGCCGGAGCTCTTCGCCGACGCCCCGGGGGCCGGGGCGTTCTTCGCCGACGGGGCCTGCGCCGCCGGGCCCGTGTTCGGCGGGGCCTGCGCGGGCGTGTTGTGCGCGCCGCCCGGGGAGCCCGGGGAGCCCGGCCGCGGAGGTGGAGGCGGAGTGGGCGCACCCGGGCGGGGCCGGGCGTGCTGCGGAGCCGACGGGGCGCCCGGCGTGGCGCCCGGGCTGGCCGCGCGCGCCGCGGAGGGGTGCGGTGCCGGCGGCGTGCTCGGACGCGATGGGACGACCGGGCCTGAGGGCGTCTGGCCTGAGGGCGTCTGGCCTGAGGGCGTCTGGCCTGAGGGCGTCTGGCCGGCGGGCGTGGCCGGGGCCGCGGGGCCGTGCTGACGGGCCGGCCCGCCCGGGCGACCGGGTACCCGCGGGCCCGGGCGGGGCGGTGGCGGCCCTGGACGGGCACCTGGCACCGGCCGGGCGCTGTTGCCCGCGGGGGCTCCGCCGCGCCCGGCGGAGCGCTGCGCACCGGCGCTCTCGGAGGGGAACGACTCCTTGAGCTTGCGGACGACCGGTGCCTCGACTGTGGATGATGCCGACTTCACGAACTCGCCGAGATCCTTCAGTTTGGCAAGCACGGTCTTGCTGTCGACGCCGAGCTCCTTGGCGAGCTCATGTACGCGGGCCTTTCCTGCCACGGTGCTCCTTCGTTCGGCCCGCGGTCCGCCCGCGTGACCCTGGTTACCTGCTGGTCGTGATCATGGCTGCGTGCTCATCGCGCGGTCATCGCTGTCTCGACCTGCTTCCGTGTCGACATCGGGTGATGTCGTCCGATCTTCCGTCAGCCCCGCATCGGTGCGAGGCCTGTCCGTCCTACCGCTGCTCCCCGGCCGTGCGCCGCTGGACGAGGTGCGCCCTGACATGCTCAAGCCCGAGCGGCCCCGCGACCCGCAGCGCCCGCGGAAACGCCCTGCGGCGTTCCGCGAGGTCCAGGCATGCCAGATCGGGGTGCAGGTGTGCCCCCCGCCCAGGCATACAGCGGCGAACATCTGGTCTGAGCTCACCGCCTACCGCCACCGTACGCATCAGGTCCGACCGCGCCACCCGGGCACGACATCCCACACATGTACGGACCGGCTCCGCACGGCGTGCGCCCATCAGTCTATCTCGTTGCACCTGACGAGGGGCCGCCGGTAGCGGGAGATCTCCGTGGGAAGGACGGCGACGCGGCCCGCCGGGCACCCGCCTCCGCACCATCCCTTACCACTGCGTCACCAGCGCCTTCCGTATCCGAGTGTATGTCGATGCGCCACCCGGTCAGGCGTGCCGCCAGCCGGGCGTTCTGCCCCTCCCGGCCGATGGCGAGGGAAAGCTGGTAGTCCGGCACGACCACCCGCGCCGCGCGGACGGCGGGATCGGTGACCTCGACCCGCGCCACCCGCGCCGGTGACAGCGCGTTACCGACGAACGCGGCCGAGTCGGCGGACCAGTCGACGATATCGATCTTCTCACCGTGCAGCTCGGCCATGACGGCCCGCACCCGCGCTCCCATCGGGCCGATGCAGGCGCCCTTCGGGTTCACCCCGGCCACCGTCGACCGAACCGCGATCTTGCTGCGGTGGCCCGCCTCCCTGGCGATCGCGGCTATCTCCACCGTGCCGTCGGCCACCTCCGGCACCTCCAGCCGGAACAGGCCCTTGACCAGCTCCGGATGGGTCCGCGACAGGGTCACCGTGGGGCCGTGCACGCCCCGGGTGACGCTGACGACATAGCACTTGATCCGGTCCCCGTGCTCGAAACGTTCGCCGGGGACCTGCTCGGCGGGCGGCAGCACACCCTCGAGGGTGCCGAGATCGACCAGAACGACCTTCGACCCGGCCCGCTGCTCGTGGTGCTGGACGACGCCGGAGACGACCTCGTGCTCCCGGTCGGCATACTGCCCGTAGGTGATCTCCTGCTGGGCCTCGCGCAGCCGTTGCATGATCACCTGCTTGGCCGTCATCGTGGCGATCCGGCCGAAGTCCGCGGGGGTGTCCTCCCATTCCCGCGTCATCCCGTCCGGGGAGGTCTCGCGGGCGTACACCGCCACCTGCCCGGACGTCCGGTCGATGACCACCCGGGCGTCCGCGGCCGCCCCGTCGGTGTGCCGGTAGGCGGTCAGCAGCGCGGTCTCGATCGCCTCCACCAGGGTGTCGAAGGCGATGTCCTTCTCACGTTCGATGCCGCGCAACGCCGCCACGTCGAGTCTCATCGCTGCGCCTCCGCGTCCTGGGCCTCGCCGGCCGCGAGGACCTCGTCGCCTACAGGATGCTCGTCGCCCGCGGGATCCTCATCGCCGGTCGCGAGGTCCTCGTCGGCTGCGCGGAACTCCACCTGCACGGCGGCTCTGACCACGTCGGCAAAGGATATCCGCACCACGTCGCCGACGGCCGCGCGCCCACCCTCGGGCACCAGTTCGGCCGCCTGCTCGTCCGTGGCGCGCACCCGCCCGAGCAGCTGCCGGCCGTCCCGGGTGCGCACCGACACCAGCCGTCCGCGGGCCCGGCGCCAGTGCCGCGGCGCCACCAGCGGACGATCGACACCGGGCGAGCTGACCTCGAGGACGTACGGCCCGGCCAGCGGCGGGCCGCCGGCCGCCGGATCGGTCTCGGCGGCGTCGAGCACGGCCGAGGCCACCCGGCTGGCCTCGGCGGCCGCGTCCAGGTCCACTCCGCCGTCGCGGTCCACGACCACCCGGACCACGCTGCGGGATCCGGCCCGGCTGACGGTGACGTCCTCCAGGTCGAGCCCTCCCGCGGCCAGCGCGGGGGTGAGCAGGCGCACCAGCTCCGCCCGGGCGGAGCGGGGCCGGGTGTCCGGGCCTCGCGGCCGCGTCTGGGCGCGACGTCGCCCACCACCGGCATCGACGGCGGCGCCCCCGGCGTCGGCGGCACTGGTTGTGGCCACGGCGTCGCCCATGTCGACCCGCTCCTTTCTCGGATGGTGCTCTCCGGAGATCCTGAGCCTACGTCCGCCGTCGCTGTGACAAGCTGCTGGACCGTGAGCGTGACAGGTGCTGGCCGGCGGCCGAGCCGGCGGGGTGTTCTCGGTGCGCTCCCGCTGGCCGCGACGGCCGCGCTCACCGGCGCGCTCGCCAGTGAGCTCACCGGCTGTAGCTGGACCCGGTCGGCGTACGGCCCGGGCGGGCCTGGCGGCCCGGACACCGTCGACAACACCCTGCTCGAGGCGGTGACGCGGTCCGAACAGGGCCTGCTCGTCGCGTATGATCAGGCTATCCTCGCGCATCCGTCGATCGCCGCCACCCTGGCGGTGCTGCGTGCCCACCACGCCGAGCACGCCGGCCGTATCGGATCGGCAGTGACCGGCGGCTTCACAATCATGACCAGCCCACCGGGGACGCCCCAGCAGACCACAGTGCCCCAGCAGACCGCGGCATCCCAGCAGGCCACGGTCGCCGCGCTCGTCCAGCTGGAGCGGCAGGCCGCGGCTCTGCTGCGCGCCCGGTGCCTGACGGCGGCCGTGGGCGTCGTCCCCCTGCTGGCCAGCATCCACGCGTCCGAGCTCGCCCACGCCGACCTGCTCACCCAGCTGGCCAGGTGACCGCTGGTGACGGACGATCCGGGCACCGTCAGGGCGCTGTCCGGTCTGCTCGCGGTGCAGCACGCCGCCGTGTACGCCGCCGCCGCGGCCGGCGGCGCGCTGGCGCCGCTGCGGCCCGTCTCGGACCCGGCCCGGCTGCTCGCCCAGAGCGCCTACGGCGCCCACCGGGAGCTGCGGGACCGGCTGGTGGCCGAGATCCTCGGCCGCGGCGGCAGCCCGCCCGCGGCCGAGCCCGCGTACCAGCTGCCGGTGCCGCCCACCGGGCTCACCGGCGCGCTCGAGCTGCTCGCCGCCGTCGAGGACCGCTGCGCGGCCGCCGCGTACGACGCGCTCGGCGCGCTGGCCGGCGACCTGCGCGCGCTGGTGGTCGACGTGCTGGCGGGCACGGCGGTGCGCGGCCAGCAGGCGCGCCTCGCCGCGGGCCAGCCGGTGGAGCGGGCCGTCCGGGCGCTGCCCGGCGTCTGAGGACGCGGGCTTCAGCGGCCGACCCAGGCGTCACGGTCCTGGCCGAGCTCGCCGACGATCGGGGGCAGGCGGCCGCTGGCGATGTCGGCGAGCGTCACCTCGTCAAGGACCCGGCGGATGCTGACCCGCACGGCGATCCACACCTCTTGGAGATGTTTGGCGGCGCCTTCGTACACCGCCTCCTCCGGCCGGCGGCCCCGGACGCTGGCCAGTGGGCCGTCGGTGGCCCGGATGACCATCGCCACGGTGATCTCGTTCGCCGGCCGGCAGAGCCGGTAGCCGCCGTCGGCCCCTCGCCGGCTGAGCACCAGGCCGCTGCGGCGCAGGTCGGTGAGGATGTTCTCCAGGAAGCGCAGCGGCAGATCCTGCGCGGTCGCCAGCGTCTCACCCTTGACGAGGCCGCCGTTGGACGCGGCCAGGGTGAGCAACGCACGCAGGGCATAGTCGGCTCGCGCGGAGATCTGCATGCACCCATCTTGCCGGATCACTCAGCGTGACTGAGGCGGCAGCAGCCCCCGGCGGGCGCGCAGCCGGCGGTCGCCGGCGTTGAAGGCGGCGTCCACCAGCACCCCGATGATGAAGATCGTCATCATCATCGCCAGCACACCCACCGTGTCCAGCAGCTGCCGGCTGTCCTCCAGGTCCGAGCCGATGGAGGGATGGCCGGGGACGACGACGAGCAGCTCGCCGGCCATCAGGCTGCGCCAGGCGAACGCCCAGCCCTGCTTGAGCCCGGCCAGCACCGACGGCAGGGCCGCCGGTGCCACCACCAGCCGGTAGAGCTGCAGGCCACGCGCTCCCATGGTCCGGCCGAGCCTGGTCAGCAGGGGCGGGACGTAGTCGATGCCGCTGATGACACCGTTGGCGATCGACGGCGCCGCGCCGAGCACGACGACGAAGAGGATCGCGGACTCGGTGAGCTTGAACAGCAGGATCGCCAGCGGGAACCAGACGATGGACGGCATGGTCTGCAGCGCCGTGATGAACGACCCGACCGCGGAGCGCAGCAGGGAGAACCGGGCCACGGCCACACCGACGATCCCGCCGATGAGGATGGCCAGCGCGTACCCGGCCACGGCCCGCTGCAGGGTGCGGGCTGCGGCCGACCAGAAGTCACCGGTGGTGACCCTCTCAGCCAGGTCCGACAGGGCCTCGCCCGGGCCGGGCAGCACATAGGAGGGCTTCCAGCCGCTCCACACCACGACCTGCCACAGCAGCAGGAAGATGACGACCGCGCCCAGCTTCGGCCAGGTCGCCGACCAGATCCTCAGCGCGCGCGGGGGACGGGGCTCGACGGCCGTCTCGAGGGCGTCGAGCCCGGCGAGCGCGGCGTCGACGTCGGCGGCCACATCGGCGTCGGACGCGACCGTGGCCTCAGTGGCCATGGCGGACCACCTCCTCACGCAGCCGGTCGGTGATGGCCACGGCCAGCGCGGCCACGTCGGGCGAGTCGATACGGCGGGGACGCGGCAGCCCGACGTCGAAGATCTCGGCCACCCGCCCCGGCCGGCTCGACAGCAGCACGACACGGTCGCCGAGGCGCACCGCCTCCCGCACGTCGTGGGTGACGAACAGGATGGTCACGCCGGTCTCCCGCCAGATCCGTTCCAGCTCGTCGTGCAGCAGGTCGCGCGTCATCGCGTCGAGCGCGCCGAAGGGCTCGTCCATGCACAGCACGTCCGCCTCCTGGGCGAACGCCCTGGCGAGGCTGACCCGCTGGCGCATGCCGCCGGAGAGCTCGTGCGGACGCTTGTCGGCCAGGCCGGCGAGACGCACCAGCCTGAGCAGCTCCTCGACCCGGGCCTTCCGGTCGGCCCGGGGGACGCCGCGGATCCTCATCGGCAGGGCGACGTTCCCCCCGGCGGTCAGCCACGGCAGCAGCGCCGAGTCCTGGAACATCAGCCCGACCTGGCGGCCGCCCACGTCGACCGTGCCGGACGTGGGCCGGTCGATGCCGGCGAGGATGCCCAGCAGTGTCGACTTCCCACAGCCGGAGGCGCCCAGCAGACAGACGAACTCCCCCGGCCGGGCGTCGAAGGAGACGTTGTCGAGTGCGTGGACGCGGTGTGAGCCGGACCCGAAGACCCGGCTCACACCGTCGATCCGGACCGCGCTCGCGTCGATGACAGCGGTCACTGGAAGCTGCTCCCTGCTCCTCCGGAAGGTGTAGCTACTGCGCGGCCACCGACGGCTTGCCGCTAGCCGTCAGCAGCGCGTTCACGGCCGTGAGATCGAAAATGCCGTTCAGGTCGGCCTTGGGCAGCAGGCCGAGCTCGGTCGCGTGATCGGCCGAGGCGACCAGCGACGACGCGACCGGGTCGACCGTGAACGTCAGGCGCTTCCAGGCCGGCTCGATGACGGCGTCGGCCAACGGCTTGCCGGACAGCTTCGCCAGCCCCTGGTTGGTCACGTCCCGGCCCTTGACCGGGTCGGCGTTGAGGGCGTCGACCGAGGCGGCGTTCGCCTCCACCAGACGCCTGACGATCTCGGGGTTGCTCTTGAGGTAGTCGGTGCGCACCAGCAGCAGCGTGGTGACGAACCTGCCGCCGGGCCATTCCGTCGCCTCGTCGACCAGCAGCTTCCCGCCGTCGGAGACCAGCCGGGACAGGGTCGGCTCGGGCACCCACGCGCCGTCGATGGCACCGGACTTGAAGGCGTCCACCGTGACCGTGTTGTCCTGCGGACGGATCTGGACGTCACCGCCGCCGCTCTTGTCGGTGGCCAGGCCGTGCTGCTTGAGGTAGTAGCGCAGGGCCACGTCCTGGGTGTTGCCCAGGCTCGGGCTGGCGATCGTCCTGCCCCGCAGCTGCTCGACCGAGGTGATGCCGCTCTTCACCACCAGCCCGGCGCCGCCGGAGGTCACCCCCGAGATGATCCGGACGGCCTCGCCCTTGGACTTGGTGAAGGTGTTGACCGCCGGGTTCGGCCCGATATAGGTGGCGTCCAGCGCACCGGAAATGAGCGCCTCGGATGCCTGGACGCCCGAGTTGAACGTCGAGGTCTGCAGTTTCACGCCCGGGCCGAGCTTCTGCGCGAAGATGCCCTGATCGATGCCGTAAACGGCGGGTGCGTGGGTGAGGTTGGGAAAATAACCGAGCCGCAGGGTGCCGGTCGGGCTGCCGCCGGTGTTGGCGGGCGTGACGGTCTTGTCGTCTCCCCCGCTCGAGCAGGCCGCCAGTGCCAACGCCAGCGCGCCGGCCGTGAGCAGTGGCGTGACCCGGCGCCACAGCCTCCTCGAGGACATGAGCCTTCCCTCCACCGTGGCAGCACACAGCGCCACGAAATTCGATAGAAGTGGTTGAGAAGGAGAGGATGCCAGACTTACGACAAGGTCGCCATCCCGGCTCTTTGTTCACAGAAACGATTGGAAAACAGCCGGTGGGGACTCGGCAGCGGACAGCCAGAACAGGCGGCCAGCGGACCGCCTGGAACAGACATCAGGAACAGACGGTCAGAAATCAGGAGCGGACGGTCAGAAAAGGATCGACGCGAAGGTTCCGGCCCGGTGGAAGCCCACCCGGTCGTAGGCCCGGCGGGCGGCATGGTTGTACTCGTTGACGTAGAGGCTCACCACGGGCGCGAGGGTGGCCTGCGCCAGCGCCACGACGCTGGCCGTGCCCGCCGTCCCGATCCCCCTGCCTCGCAGCTCCGGGGCCACCCAGACCCCCTGGATCTGGCAGACGTCCCCGGCGACCGCGCCGATCTCGGCTTTGAACACCACGCGCCCGTCCTCGATACGGGCGAAGGAACGGCGCTGGTTGACGAACTCGGCGACCCGGGCCCGGTAGAGCGCGCCGCCGCCGTCACGGACCGGGGACACCCCGATCTCCTCGGTGAACATCGCCACGCACGCCGGCAGCAGCACGTCCAGCTCGTCCGGCCGCACCTGGCGGACGGCCGGATCCGGAGCGGCCGCGGGCGGACCGGAGATCGCCAGCAGCGGCTGGTCCGCCCTGACCTCGCGGGCCGGCCCCCAGCCCGGTTCCAGGTGCCGCCACATCGCCAGCACCGTCTCGGCCACCCCGACGATCGAGGAACACCGGCGGCCCTGGCGACGGGCCCGTTCGGCGAACACCTTCGCCGACGCCGGGCCCGCCGCCACGGGCCAGAGGTTCGCCCCCGAATAGCACAGCGCGGCCAGCCTGCCGTCGACCACATGGCCCCACATCTGCGCCCCGAGCCGCCAGGGAGCGAGTCCGCACACCTGCACGCGGGAGGCGACGAACACGTCGGCGATCGGGTTACGTGCCAGCACCTCCCGCACCGCCGGCAGGTCGTGGTCGTCGAGCAGGCGGATGGGAGCGGAACGCAGCGGCAGGCCCATGGTCACGAGTATTCGAGGTTAGCTGGCCGAAACCGACGGTTCACCGGAAACGCCGTCAGCCTCCAGTTCCTCGGCCAGCCGCATGGCCTCCTCGATGAGGGTCTCCACGATCTGGGCCTCGGGCACGGTCTTGATGACCTTGCCCCGGACGAAGATCTGGCCCTTGCCGTTGCCCGAGGCCACCCCGAGATCGGCCTCGCGCGCCTCACCGGGGCCGTTGACCACGCAGCCCATGACAGCGACCCGCAGCGGCACGGTCAGCCCGTCCAGCCCGGCGCTGACCTCCTCGGCCAGCTTGTACACGTCGACCTGGGCACGGCCGCAGGACGGGCAGGAGACGATCTCCAGAGTGCGCTGCCGCAGGCCCAGGGACTCCAGGATCCCGATACCGACCTTGACCTCCTCGACCGGGGGCGCGGACAGCGAGACCCGCAGCGTGTCCCCGATGCCCTCGGACAGCAGTGCGCCGAAGGCCACCGCCGACTTGATCGTGCCCTGGAACGCCGGGCCCGCCTCGGTGACCCCGAGGTGCAGCGGGTAGTCGCAGCGCTGCGCCAGCAGCCGGTACGCCTGGACCATCACGACCGGGTCGTGGTGCTTCACGGAGATCTTGATGTCGGTGAAGCCGTGCTCCTCGAACAGGGAGCACTCCCACAGCGCCGACTCCACCAGCGCTTCGGGGGTGGCCCGCCCGTACTTGGCCAGCAGGCGCTTGTCCAGCGAGCCCGCGTTGACCCCGATACGGATCGGGGTGCCGGCGTCGATGGCGGCCCGGGCGATCTCCCCGACCTTGTCGTCGAACTCCTTGATGTTCCCGGGGTTGACGCGGACGGCGGCACAGCCGGCGCTGATCGCCGCGAACACGTACTTCGGCTGGAAGTGGATGTCGGCGATCACCGGGATCGGCGACTTCTTCGCGATGGCGGGCAGCGCGTCCGCGTCGTCCTGGCTGGGGACGGCCACCCGCACGATCTGGCAGCCGGCCGCGGTCAGCTGCGCGATCTGCTGCAGGGTGGCGTTGACATCGGAGGTGAGCGTCGTGGTCATGGACTGGACGGAGACGGGCGCGTCCCCGCCGACCGGCACGTTGCCGACGCGAATCTGCCGGCTGCGGCGCCGGGAGGCAATCGAGAGGGCCGGCGCCTCAGGCATGCCGAGAGTTACGGTCACGATGTCCTCACTGGCGTGTCGATGGTCACGAAGGTCAGAAACTGGACGAAAGTCACGAGGTGTTACCACTCGCCGGTTTCCGGATATCGGCGGCGTAAAAAGTTCTGATCACACCCTCGTTGACCGGCTAGTTGAATCTGATCGGGTTGATGATGTCGGCGAACAGGATGAGCAGGCTCAGTAGGGCGAAGGAGGCGACCATTACATACGCCGCGAACATGAGCTTCGCAAGATCGACACGTTTGGTCGGGCCCCGGTAGCCGGCGAGCCTGCGCACACCGTGGCGGGCCTGTTCGAAACCGAGCACCGCCAGGTGCCCACCGTCGAGCGGGAACAGCGGCAGCAGGTTGAACAGGCCGACCGCCAGGTTGACCCCGGCTACGAGAACGATGAAGTCGCCTATCCGCTGGCTCGCGGAGGAGTCCGGGGCGGACAGCAGCTCACCACCGACGCGGGCCGCGCCGACCACACCGACCAGCCCGTTGGGGTCGCGGTCGGGGCTGAACAGGTTCGTGAGCTCGCCGAGCCGGTGGGTGAGCGTGTCGTACATGCCGGTGACACCGCCGCCCATGACGCTCAGGGTCTTCGGCACGGCCGAGACCGGGTTGTACCGGACGGTCTCGTAGCCCTGTGCGATCCCGATCGCCCCGACGGGGTCGTTGCCGGCGAGCCCGGTCTGCCGGTCACGCATGACCGAGACCAGCTCCGGGTACAGCGTGACGGTCCGGCCGGCGCGCTCGACCACCAGGGGCGCGGCCCCCGCGCCGTGGGCGCGGATGAGGCGGGTGAACTGGTTCCAGCTGGTGACCGGCGTGCCGTCGAAGCTGACCACCCGGTCGCCCGCGCGCACGCCCGCGCGTTCGGCCGGCCCGGCCGGCGCGCCCGGGGCGCACCCGTTCGCCACCGGCACGCAGACCGTCCTGCCGACCGTGTTCTCGCTGGGGCGTGAGGTGCCCAGCGCCAGCAGCACGCCGTAGATCAGTACCAGCGCGATGACGAAGTGCATGAACGACCCGGCCACCAGCACGACGGCCCGCTGGTGGGCCGGCCGGGTGTGGAACGCCCGGTGGGCGTCGGCCGGGTCGATCTCCTCGAGCGGGGTCATCCCCTCGATCTTGACGAACCCGCCGACCGGCAGCGCCTTGATGCCGTACTCGGTCTCGCCCCGGGTGCGCGACCACAGGGTGGGGCCGAACCCGACGAAGAACTTCGACGCCTTCATACCGTAGTGACGGGCCGTCATGAAATGGCCGGCCTCGTGCAACAGGATCGAGACGAGCAGTGCCAGCGCGAACGCGACAATGCCGACTGCGTTGGTCATGGTGCGCTCACGCCCCGATCACAGCACTACACGCTTCTACTGGGTACCTCTCGGTCACGAAGGCATCACGTCTCGATCAGGCTCCTTGATCGATGAGGGAGCGCACCCGGGCGCGCGCGTCCCGCTCGGTGTCCAGGACCTCGTCCAGGCTCGGACGCTGCACCACGGTGTGCGCCGTGACCACCTCGGCCACCACGTCGACGATGCGCACGAAGGGCAGCCGGTGGTCGAGGAAGGCCGCCACCGCCTCCTCGTTGGCGGCGTTGAAGACGGCCGGCGCGGTCCCCCCGCGACGGCCGGCCTCGCGTGCGAGGTCGACGGCGGGGAACACCGTGGCGTCCAGCGGCTCGAAGGTCAGCGACTGCGCCCGGCGCCAGTCCATCGGGGCCTGGGCGTGCGGCACCCGGTCGGGCCAGCCGAGCGCGAGGGCGATCGGCAGCCGCATATCCGGCGGGGAGACCTGGGCGAGCGTGGATCCGTCGGTGAACTCGACCATCGAGTGCACCAGCGACTGCGGGTGGACGACCACGTCGATGTCGTCGTAGGGCACGCCGAAGAACAGGTGCGCCTCGATCAGCTCGAGGCCCTTGTTCATCAGGGTGGCCGAGTTGATCGTGACGAGCGGGCCCATGTCCCACGTCGGGTGCGCCAGGGCCTGCTCGGGTGTCACCTCGCCCAGCTGCTCACGGGTACGGCCACGGAACGGCCCACCGCTCGCGGTCAGGACGAGCTTGCGCACCTCGGCGGCCCGGCCGCCGCGCAGGCACTGGGCGAGCGCGGAGTGCTCGGAGTCCACCGGGACGAGCCGGGACGGGTCGCCGCCGAGGGCGTCGAGCACCAGCGGGCCACCGGCGACGAGCGACTCCTTGTTGGCCAGGGCCACCGTGCGGCCCGCCCGCAGCGCCGCGAGCGTCGGGGCGAGGCCCACCGACCCGGTGATGCCGTTGAGAACGACGTCGGACGGCCAGGCGGCGACCTCCGTGGCGCCGTCCGGCCCGGTGAGGATCTTCGGGATGGCGTACTCGCCGCGCCGGAAGCCCCGCCGGGAGGCCTCCGCGTAGAAGGCGAGCTGGAGGTCCTGCGCGGCGGAGGCACGGGCCACGCCCACCGCCTCGACGCCCAGCTCCAGCGCCTGGGCGGCCAGCAGGTCGACCCTGCCGCCGCCGCCGGTGAGCGCCACCACGCGGAACCGGTCGGGATTGCGTTTCACCACATCGATGGCCTGGGTCCCGATGGAACCGGTCGAACCGAGCAGGACAACCTCACGCGGGGACGGTGACTCGACCACGTGGACCATTGTCGCAGGCGTCATCCGGCTACGACGACACCTGTTCGCATGCCGACACCCGGCCCTGCCTGGGCAGGACCATCCGCGCCCGGAAGAGGGCGGCGGTCACCGTCGATATGGCATTTGCCATAGCCGCGGCCTGTCGTCCCGGGTATCCCGATTTCCCGGACGCGGGGTTACCAGAAGTAGTCATCCGCCCGGCGGGGTGGTGGCCGGCGCCGGCTGCGGATGCCCCCGGAAGTAGGCCAGAGCGACCTCCGAGGCGCTGAACCGCGCGCGGGCCGCTCCGCTGGGCGGGTCGGCGTCGGGGTCCGGCCAGACGTGCCCGCCGCCCTGCACCGCCAGCAGGCCCACGTCACGCCCGCCCGGGCAGGCCGTGTAGATCAGCCGCCGCAGGGCGAGCGACCTGGTGTCGTCGATCCAGGGGGCCGCCGGGCCGCAGCCCACGAAGCCGGCGTAGCGGTCCAGCCTGGCCTGCACCGGCTCGGCTGCGCCGCCCTCCAGCGGCGTCACCGGGTCGCTCGCGCCGTGGATGGCCAGCAGGCTCGGTGCCGGGGAGGCGCAGGTGGCGGGCACAGCGGCGAAGGCCACCGGTACCACCGCGGCGAACACGCCGGGCAGCGCGCAGGCCGCGGCCACCGCCATGTCCGCGCCGTCCGCGAGGCCGGTGGCGAAGACCCGCCGGGCGTCCAGGCACATCCGCGCGGTCAGGTCGCCGACGAGCGCGGTCACGAAGGCCACGTCGTCCGGGCCGGCCGCGGGGCCGCGGGCGGAGTTCCACTTCCCGGCCACGCCGTCCGGGATGGCCACCGCGTAACCGGACCTGGCGCCGGCCTGGCCCAGATGGGTGTAGCCCTCCACCGCGGCGGCGTTCTCCCCGGCGGCGTGGAAGACGACGATCAGCGGGAGTGGTCTGGCCGGGGTGCTCACGGGGGGGACGGCAAGCTGATAACCACGGGTGTCCGCGCCGACCCGCAGCGTCTGATTGCTCGATCCGGCCGGGATGCTCTTGCCGGACACGCATCCGCTCACCACAGCCGGTGACGCCGACGCCCGCGGCGTACCGGCGCCAGCGCCGGCTCTGGCGCCGCCGACGGCCCCCGGCAGCACGCTGGCGGCGTCAGGGCCGCCCGCCGCGCCGTCCCGCTGCCCGGCCTCGGTGACCGTGCCGCCGCCGTGCCCGCCGGCGTACAGGACCAGCACAGCGACGATCATTACCGCCCCGGCCACCGCGACGAGCGGCGCCCACAGCGGGGAGCGACGGGACGGGACCCGGCGGGCGGGACGGCGCTCACCTGTCGGCACGGGCACTCCTGTCCGGCCTGTCCGTATCCGGCCCGGTCGGGGCGTCGGCGGCGAGCTGCCCACAGGCCGCCGCGATGTCACGCCCCCTGGTGTCACGGACGGTGGTCGCTATACCGCGTAACCGTAACCGTCGGACGAACTCGCGCTCCCGACGCCGCTCGCTCGCCTGCCAGGACACCCCCCGGGTCGGGTTGAGCGGGATCAGGTTGACGTGGACGAGCCTGCCGGCGAGCAGGCCCGCCAGCGCGTCGGCGCGTTCCGGCTGGTCGTTGACATCGTCGATCAGGGCGTACTCGACGCTGACCCGGCGGCCGGTCGTCTCGGCGTACTCCCACGCGGCGGCGAGCACCTCGGCCACCGGCCAGCGCCTGTTCACCGGGACCAGGCTGTCCCGCAGCTCGTCGTCGGGCGCGTGCAGGGAGACCGCCAGCGTCACCGGCAGACCGGCCCCGGTGAGCCGGCGGATCGCCGGCACCAGCCCCACAGTGCTGACGGTGACCGAGCGGGCGGACAGCCCGAGGCCCTCGGGCTGCGGGGCGGTCAGCGCCCGCAGCGCCGCGACCACCGTGGCGTAGTTCGCCAGCGGCTCCCCCATGCCCATGAACACCACGTTCGACAGCCGGGCCGGCCCACCGGCGAGCTCGCCGCGAGCGGCGGCCCCGGCCGCGGCGACCACCTGCTCGACGATCTCGGCGGCGGACAGGTTGCGGGTCAGCCCGCCCTGGCCGGTGGCGCAGAACGGACAGCCCATGCCGCACCCGGCCTGGCTGGACACGCAGACCGTGGCCCGGTCCGGATAGCGCATCAGGACGGACTCGATCAGCACTCCGTCGAAGGCCCGCCACAGCGTCTTGTGGGTGGCCCCGGCGTCGCAGGTCATGACCTTGGCGGGGGTCAGCAGCGCGGGCAGCAACGCGTCCAGTAGCACCGGGCGGGAGGCGGCGGGAAGATCCGTCATCGCCTCGGCGTCGCCCGCGCGCAGGTACCTGGCGAAGTAGTGCCGGGCGACCTGGTCGGCCCGGAAGGCCGGCTCGCCGAGCGAGACGGCGAGCTCCCGCCGCTGCGCGGTGGTCAGGTCCGCGAGATGGCGGGGCGGGCGCGGCCTGGGCGCGGCGACAAGCGGCAGCGGCCGGGCCGGCACGGACGGGGCGGCGGAGGAGGAGAGGGCCATGGCCCGTCCAGTGTGCCAGGTCATGGCGGCGGCACGAAAACAGTGATCAGCAGCCAGGCCACGGGGACAGTGCAGAGCACCGAGTCCAGCCTGTCCATGATCCCGCCGTGCCCCGGCAGCAGGGTGCCCATGTCCTTGATGCCGATGTCCCGTTTGAGCAGCGACTCACCAAGATCACCAACGGTGGCGGTGCACACCACCGCGAGGCCGAGCAGCACCCCCTGCCAGACGGCGGCGTGCAGGGCCCCGGCCATCAGGGTGCCGGCGACGAGCACGCAGGTAACGGTGGAGCCGGCGAAGCCCTCCCAGGACTTCCCCGGGGAGACGTTCGGGGCGAGCTTGTGCCGGCCGCCGGAGAGCACACCGGCCGCATAGCCGCCGATGTCGCTGGCCACCACGGTGGCCAGGCAGGCGGCCATCCGCCACGACCCGTCCGACGGGCTGGTCAGCAGTGCGGCACACCCGGCCGGCAGGCCCACGTAGGCCGCGCAGAACGCCCCCGCGGCCACGTCGTGGAGCAGGTGGTCGCCCCCGTGGGCGAGACGGCACGCCGTCACCACGACCACGGTCGCGGCCAGGGCCACCACCAGCGCGGACGCACCCCCGGCGTAGGCGGCCGCGGGCATCGCCGCCGTGCCCGCCGCCAGCGGCGGCAGCGCGATCCGCGCCCCGAGCTGGCGCAGCGCCCTGACCAGCTCGTACGTGCCGATCGCCATCGCCACACAGATGACGGCGATCCACAGCGGCCGGACCGTGAACAGGGGGACGAGGATGACCAGGGCCAGCACGACCCCGACGGCGATCGCGGCCGGCAGGTCCCGACCGGCCCGGACACCACGCGGGCGGGGCGTGCCGACCGCCGGCCCGGTGCGGGTCACGACGTCATCTGGTTGTCGAGGCTGTCGAGGCTGTCGATGTCGGTCAGACCGCCAGCAGCTCCGACTCCTTGTGCCGCAGCAGTTCGTCGACCTGGCTGACGTACCGGTGCGTCGCCTCGTCCAGGTCCTTCTCCCCGCGCCGGCCCTCGTCCTCGCCGGCCTCGCCGTCACGGACGATGCGGTCGATCGCGTCCTTGCTGTGCCGGCGCACGTTGCGGATGCTGATCCTGGCCTCCTCCGCCTTCGTCCGGGCGACCTTGGCCAGGTCACGCCGACGCTGCTCGGAGAGCTCCGGGAACACGCAGCGGATGATCGTACCGTCGTTGCTCGGGTTCACCCCGAGGTCGGAGTCGCGCACGGCCTTCTCGATGGCGGCCAGCGAGCCCTTGTCGTACGGAGTGATGATCACCATTCTCGGTTCCGGGATGTGGAACGACGCGAGCTGGTTCACCGGGGTCGGCGCACCGTAGTAGTCGACGAGGACCTTCGAGAACACCGACGGGGTGATCCGTCCCGTCCGGATGTTGGCGAAGTCGTCCTTCGCTACCGCGACCGCCTTGTCCATTTTCTCCTCGGCCTCGAGGAGTACATCGTCGATCACCGTCGTCCTTCCGTCCCGCCCTCGTCCGCACTGACCAGGGTGCCGATCTTCTCACCGCGGACGGCCCGCAGTATGTTCCCTTCCGTCAGCAGGTCGAAAACCACGATCGGCAGCCTGTTGTCCATACACAGGCTGATGGCCGTGGCGTCCATGACCTTCAGCCCACGAGACAGCACCTCGCCGTAGACGAGTGTGTCGAAACGAACCGCGTGGGGGTTCGTCGTCGGGTCGGCGTCGTACACACCGTCGACCTTGGTGGCCTTGAGAACAGCCTGCGCCTTGATTTCCAGTGCGCGCTGCGCGGCCGTGGTGTCGGTGGAGAAGAACGGCGCTCCCAGCCCCGCGCCGAAGATGACGACACGGCCCTTCTCCAGATGCCGGATGGCCCGCAGCGGCAGGTAGGGCTCGGCGACCTGCCCCATGGCGATCGCCGTCTGCACCCGGGTGACGATGCCCTCGCGCTCGAGGGCGTCCTGGAGGGCCAGACAGTTGATCACTGTGCAGAGCATGCCCATGTAGTCGGCCCGGGCCCGGTCGACACCGCGCTCGGCCAGCAGCTGGCCACGGAACATGTTGCCGCCGCCGACCACGATCGCGACCTCGATACCGGTCCGGCTCACCTCGGCGATCTGGCGGGCGATCGTCGCGAGCGTCTCCGGGTCGATGCCCAGTGGCTCGCCACCGGCGAACGCCTCTCCGGAGAGCTTCAGCAGCACCCGTCGCCAGTGCACCTCGGCAACGCCACTACGGAGTGGAGCCGTTTCCGTGTCCCTGATGGCGTTTTCGATCACGAGCGGCCCCCTCGCCCTCGGCTACGATCATCGGCCGGTGAATATGCACTGCGAGTAGTCTGCCCTACCCGATCGGATCGCAGAACCTCTGACCGCCGCCTCCGGTTCGTTCGACGTACACCTGGACGTACCCATGACGGACAGCGGGAACGAAACGCCTCCGGTGAGAGGCTGCGGCCGGGACCGCAGCCCCGGCCCCGGCGACGGAAGCGGCGCGGATCAGGCTGCCCTGACGTTGAACCGGGCGAACCGGCCAACCTCGATCTTCTCGCCGAGCGAGGATCCCGCCTGCTCCAGCAGTGCGCGGATGGTGACCTTGCTGTCCCGGACCCAGGGCTGCTCAAGCAGGACGACCGCTTTCACGTAGCCGTTCAGCCGCCCCTCCACGATCTTCGGGAGCGCCTGCTCGGGCTTGCCCTCCTCGCGGGCCGCGGCCTCGTAGATCTTCTTCTCCTGCTCGAGGACCTCGTTCGGGATCTGCTCCGCGGTCACGTAGAGCGGATCCGCCGCCGCGACGTGCTGGGCGATGTCCCGCGCGAGCTGCTTGAACTGGTCCGTCTTCGCGACGAAGTCGGTCTCGCACTTCAGTTCCAGCAGAACACCGATGGTGGGGGGCAGCTGCGGGTCGGTCTTGTGCAGGTAGGACTCCACCAGGCCGTTGGAGGCGCTGCGCCCAGCCCGCTTGGCGACCTGCGCCAGACCCTTCTCCCGCAGCCAGGACCTGGCCTTCTCGAAGTCGCCGTCGTTCTCGACGAGCGCTTTCTTGACGTCGCTCATCCCGGCGCCGGTGAGTTCCCGGAGCTTGCGGATGTCAGCGGCGGTGATTTCTGCCATGGTGCTCTTCTCGTTCCATCCGGCTGCTGGTGTTGGTGGGAGCCACCGGGGCGCCCGGGCAGCGCGATCGTCGTTTTTCTTCACGCTGCCGGGCCCTGGTGCCCCGTAAGGTCGCTACTGGGTCCTGCGAGGACGTGCTGCTCTGATGGGTGCTGCGCGCGAAGGCCGGGCAGGCCGGCGCCCGAAACGGCTGGTCAGACCCGGGCGGTCGCGGCGCCCACCACGGAGACGGCGTCGGAGTCGGGGTGGG
>NZ_CEVIVD010000004.1:1329-3250 GCF_982290655.1 Protofrankia sp. CiP1_Cm_nod3 | reverse complement strand
GGCCGGCGTGGCCGGCGTGGCCGGTGCCTGACCGGCCGGCTGCTGCGCCTCGGAGCCGGCCTCCGCCGACGCGTCGGCGGAGGAGGCCTGCCCCCGCAGCAGCTCCTGCTCCCACTCGGTCAGTGGCTCCCCCCCGCTGGGCGTCTCCGGCTTGACGTCCGCCGACGTCGCCCCGCCCGCACGGGCCACCAGCCCGTCCGCCACGGCGTCGGCCACCACCCGGGTGAGCAGGGTCGCGGAGCGGATGGCGTCGTCGTTACCGGGGATCGGGTAGTCGACCTCGTCCGGGTCGCAGTTGGTGTCCAGGATCGCGACGACCGGGATGCCGAGCTTGCGGGCCTCCCCGACGGCGATGTGCTCCTTCTTGGTGTCGACGACCCAGACCGCGCTCGGCACCCGGGTCATGTCCCGGATACCGCCGAGGGTCCGCTCGAGCTTGGCTTTCTCCCTGGACAGCACGAGCTGTTCCTTCTTCGTGCGGACCTCGGTACCACCGGTCAGCTCGATCTCCTCGAGCTCCTTCAGCCGTTGGAGACGCTTGTACACCGTGGAGAAGTTGGTAAGCATGCCACCGAGCCAACGCTCCTTGACATAGGGCATGCCAACCCGCTGCGCCTGCTCCTCGATGGCTTCCTGGGCCTGCTTCTTCGTACCGATGAACAGGACGGTGCCACCATGCGCGACGGTTTCCTTGACGAAGTCGTAGGCACGGTCGATGTAGGACAGGGTCTGCTGCAGGTCGATGATATAAATGCCGTTGCGCTCCGTGAAGATGAAACGCTTCATCTTCGGGTTCCAGCGCTTCGTCTGGTGTCCGAAATGCACACCGCTCTCGAGCAACTGCTTCATGGTGACGACGGCCACGGCTCGTCGCTCCCTTCTGCGCCGGGGGTACCGACGCACCTCGGTTACCGGCCCCGGCCAGTGGCCAGGGCCCCTGACGCCCTGCTGGCCCCTACCGCCGCGGATGGCAGCGGACCGAGGGAGCCTTCCAGCCGCACCGGAAGGGCGGGCGGAGAAGGGCGTGTGGATTCAGCTCGATGGTTCGAGCCGTTCCCCAATCCTACGCCCACCCGCGCGCCGCCCCCCAGCGGGTTGTCCACAGGCGGGTTGTCCACAGGCAGCCGCCCGGCCGTGACCGCCGGGCCCGCACCGGTCACCGTGGCAGCAGCGGGAGCGGACGCGGGCCGCCACGGGCGCGCCCCGGCTCCCGGGCCCGCACGTCGCACGCCCCCGGAGGCGCCATGATCCCGCCGTCCCGACACCGCCCGTTCCTTCTCCTGCTGCTGACGGCCGCGCTGCTCGCCCTGGTGGCCACCGGGTGGCCGCACCCGCTGACCGGCTACGGCACCCGAGCGGCCACCTCCCCCGTACAGCCGGCTCCCACCCGGCCGGCTCCCACCCAGCCAGCAGTGCTCGACAGCGGCGTCGGCACGGGCCCGGCGTCACCAGGGCGAGCCGTCGCGGCATCATCAGACCCGCTCTGGCGCGCCCCGCTGGACGGGCCGCTCGTCCTCGGCCGCCCCTTCAGCCCGCCGCCGTCGCCGTACGGCCCCGGCCACCGCGGCGTCGACCTGGTGGCCGCCCCGGGTACGCAGGTGCGGGCCGCCGGCCGGGGCGTCGTCACGTTCGCCGGAACGATCGCCGGACGAGGTGTGGCGGCCGTCAGCCACGGATCGTTGCGGACGACCTACGAGCCGGTGGATCCGACCGTGGCGGCCGGCCGGACGGTGGCCGCGGGCGAGCCGATCGGCCGGCTGGTGGCCGGGCATCCCGGCTGCCCCGCCACCGCCTGCCTGCACTGGGGCCTGCTCGAAGGGGCCCGCTACCTCGATCCACTCAGTCTGCTGCGGCGCCGTTCACCGCGGTTGCTGCCCCTCGGGTGAGCCGGCCGCCCCGGGCGGGATCGTCTGCCATCGCT
>NZ_CEVIVD010000004.1:0-1016 GCF_982290655.1 Protofrankia sp. CiP1_Cm_nod3 | reverse complement strand
TCCGCTGCCGGGCAGCCGGGCGCTCCCCGGCTGTCAGGCCCGCGGATGGCTCTGCTCGAACGCGGCACGCAGCCGTTGCGGCGTGACATGGGTGTAGATCTGTGTTGTGGTGGGGCTGGCATGACCGAGGAACTCCTGCACCGACCGGAGATCCGCGCCGCCTTCCAGCAGATGCGTGGCCGCGGAGTGGCGGATGTCGTGCGGGCTGACCGGCCCGGTCCCGTCCGCCGCAGCGGTCCGGGCGGCCAGGATGCGCCGGACCGTCCTGGGGTCGAGCCGGCGGCCGCGCACCCCCAGGAACAGCGCCCGCCCGCTGCCGGCCACGGCGAGCGCCGGGCGGCCGGCCGCAAGCCAGCTCCGCAGGGCCCGCCCCGCCGGCACGCCGAAGGGGACGGCGCGCTCACGCCCGCCCTTGCCGCGGACCCGCACCAGCCGTCGCTCGTCGTCGATGTCGTCGATGTCGAGACCGCACAGTTCGCCGACCCGGGTGGCGGTGGCGTACAGCAGCTCGAGGACGGCGTCGTCACGGACGGCGGCCGCGCGCCGGATGACGACCGCGTGCCGGCTGGCCGCGGGCAGGTCACCATCGTCGGGCAGCGGCCGGGGGCGGGCCGCCAACAGCTCCCATGTCTGGGCGGCGGTCAGCACCGTCGGTAACGACGCAGGCCGCCGGGGGCCCGCCAGCCGCTCGGCGACGTCGGCGGCCAGCCATCCCTGCCGGGCCGCGAACGCGCTGAAGCCGCGCGCCACCGAGACCCGCCTGGCCAGGGTGGTGGCGGCGGCCCCGCGAGCCCGCATCCCGGCGAGCCATCCGCGCAGCACCCCGAGATCGACGCCGGCAAGCTCGTCGAGCCCGGCATCCTGGGCGTACCCACGCAGATGGGCGAGATCGGCCCGATAGGCACGGACGGTCTCCGGGGACCGGCCACGCTCGGCCGCCAGATGGCGAAGGTACGCCGCAACCGCGACATCCCAGGAAACCTGGGCCTCCTGACAGGCCCCGGCCCCCCGGGAAG